>JASFWO010000018.1:0-9356 GCA_050049275.1 Flavobacteriaceae bacterium
TGCGAGACAACTTAAAACTCAATGTGCGTGTAGTGGGGCTTTCGAATTCAAGAACGATGGCAACCAATGCGTCTGGGATCAATCTTAAAGACTGGAAAGATGCCCTGGAAAAAGGAGTTAAAGCAGACTCAGATGTTTTTTACCAAACAGCTAAAGAGTTTAATCTACGTAACTCTATTTTCGTAGACAACACAGCCAACGAACACATTGCGCACACTTATGCTCGCTATTTAGAAAACAACATCTCTGTGGTTACATGTAATAAAATAGCTGCGGCTGACGAACTAAGCCACTACCAAAAATTAAAACACCTTGCGCGTAAATACAATGCACCCTATTTATTTGAAACCAACGTAGGAGCTGGCTTGCCTATAATCGATACTTTGAATAATTTGATTGCTTCAGGAGATAACATACATACCATACAAGCTGTTCTTTCAGGAAGTTTAAATTTTGTTTTTAATGAGTTTAACGATCAAACGACATTCCGAAAAGTAGTTGAGCGTGCTATGGAAGCTGGTTACACAGAACCCGATCCAAAAATCGATCTTAGCGGAGTTGACGTAGCTCGAAAAATTTTAATTCTTGCTAGAGAAAGTGGATTGTCTTTAGAGTTAAACGACATCGAGAATCGATCTTTTTTACCGCAAAGCTGTTTAGACACTCCGGACAATGAAGCTTTTTTGACTTCATTAGATGCACACAGCGATCATTTTGAGTCTCTGTATGAGTCAGCCAAGAATAACAATGCGCGTTTAAAATATGTGGCTGAATTGGTAGATGGAAAAGCAAAAGTAGGCCTGAAAGAAATTCCTGAAGGTCATGATTTTTACAATTTGGAAGGAAGTGACAACATTGTTCTTTTCTACACGGACCGCTATAAAGACCAACCATTGATTGTCAAAGGGGCTGGTGCAGGAGCAGAAGTTACTGCATCTGGAATTTTTGCTGACATCATACGTATTGGAAAACAATAATTATGGAAAGTGTTTCACTTTTTGCTCCTGCAAGCATTGCTAATATTTCTTGTGGTTTTGATGTGCTGGGTTTGTGCCTTGACAATGTGGGTGATTTGATGCATATTAAAAAATCAAATAAACTAGGTTTCAGGATTACAGAAATTAAAGGACAAGACCTACCTCTAGAAACAGAAAAGAATGTTGCTGGTGTAGCAGCTCAGGCTTTGTTAAAAGCATACAATCAGTCTGTGGGTTTTGAACTTAAAATTGACAAACGTATTAAAGCAGGTAGTGGTATCGGCAGCTCTGCAGCCAGTGCAGCAGGAGCTGTTGTAGGTATAAACAAATTACTGGGTGAGCCATTTTCTCCCCTTGAACTCATTTCTTTTGCCATGGAGGGAGAACGATTGGCATGCGGCAGTGCTCATGCAGATAATGTTGCTCCAGTAATTTTGGGAGGATTTACCTTGGTAAGATCTCTTCAACCTTTGGATGTAATCCCTTTGCATTCGCCTTTGGAATTGGCAGCGACCGTAATTCATCCCGAAATTGAAGTGAAAACTGCAGATGCTCGAGCTGTACTCCATAATAAAATCCCGCTCAAAAAAGCAATCAACCAATGGGCTAATGTGGGAGCGCTTGTAAGTGGTTTATATCAAGAAGATTACGATTTAATCAGTAGATCATTGGTAGATGAAATCGTTGAACCAGCACGTGCTATGCTTATTCCTGGATTTGATCAACTCAAAGAAAATGCAACACAAGCTGGAGCCCTGGGCTGTGGAATCTCAGGATCTGGGCCCTCAGTATTTGCACTTTCAAAAGGAATGACCAACGCACACCTTGTAGCAAAGTCTATGGCAGAGGTGTATGACAAAATTGGTGTACCATATGAAATCCATATATGCCCCATCAACCCAAATGGTGTTCAATTTATAGAACCAAAAAATAAATGAAATTTTTCAGTCTCAACAACAATACCCCCTCTGTAAACTTTGAGAAGGCTGTCCGAATGGGACTTGCTCCAGATAGAGGCTTGTTTTTTCCTGAAACCATAAAACCGCTTCCAGATACTTTCTGGGATGGTTTTTTGCAAATGTCCAAAGAAGATATTGCCTTTGCAGTGATCTCTCAGTTTATAGGAGATGAAATTCAAGAACTAGACCTCAAGCAAATTATTAAAGAAACGCTCTGTTTTGATTTCCCTTTGGTTCACCTGAATGATAATGTATCAACATTAGAACTATTTCAAGGCCCTACTATGGCGTTTAAAGATGTAGGAGGTCGATTTATGGCCAGGTGTTTAGGGCATTTTAACAAAAATAACGACGAAAAAGTAACGGTTTTGGTAGCTACTTCTGGTGACACAGGAGGCGCTGTTGCAAGTGGTTTTGATGGGATTCCAGGAATTGAAGTGATCATCTTGTATCCAAAAGGAAAAGTAAGTGCCATCCAAGAGCTTCAACTTACCACACAGGGGAAAAACATTACAGCTCTAGAGGTAGAAGGAACTTTTGATGACTGTCAAGAGATGGTTAAAACCGCATTTTTAGATCCTTCTTTAAAACAGTATATAAATCTTACATCTGCAAATTCAATCAATGTAGCAAGATGGCTACCGCAGTCATTCTACTATTTTTTTGCTGTTCAAGACCTGATGAAGAAACGAACTTCTGTTCCTTATGTTTTTTCAGTACCAAGTGGAAATTTTGGTAATATTTGTGCTGGATTGGTCGCACACAAGATGGGATTACCTATTGCTCATTTTATAGCAAGCACCAATAACAATGACACTTTTCCGCGTTATATGGAAGCGGGTGTATTTAGCCCAAAGCCCTCAGTTCAGACCATATCAAATGCCATGGACGTAGGAAACCCTAGTAATTTTGAACGAATTCAAAAACTGTTTAACTACGACCTGTTTAAACTAAAAACCATTTGCTCTGCCTATGCTTTTTCAGATAAGGAAACGCGTAGCGCTATGACAGAAGTTTATAAAGATCTCAACTACATCACGGATCCTCATGGTGCTGTGGGCTATTTAGGACTGAAAGAGTATATGAAGTCTCATCCCGATGTTCAAGGTGTGTTTTTAGAGACAGCGCACCCAGTGAAATTTTTAGACATTGTAGAACAAACTTTAAAACAAAAGATTGAGATCCCAAAGCAGATACAAGACATCATGGATAAAAAATCCACAAAAAAACCTGTAAAATCATACGAAGATTTGAAGGAGATCTTGGTCAAATCATAAATCCAACTCGGGAAGAATAAAATCTTCTAAGGCACTAGGTTGTTGCATCATTTGTTCAATTTCTGAAATGGTTTTTGGTGCAGCTTCAGATAGATTTACAGGACCTTCATTTGTTATAAGGATGTCATCTTCTATACGAATTGCAATACTCCACCACTTGGGATCACAAGGACTATTTTCTGGAATATATATTCCTGGCTCAATTGTTATGACACTATTGTTTTTAAGTGCTCCATAAGTTCCCGGATCATGTACATCCAAACCAATATAATGAGAAGTACCATGAGGGAAATAGCGTTGAACCTCACTGGGTTCTATTATAATTCCTAAATCAATTAGGCCTTTTTCAATAACATTTCTAGCTACTTTTCCTGGAGTATTAAAAGGTACACCAACAACAGCTGCACTTATGGCTGATTCTTGAGCTTCTAATACAATATTATAAATAGCAGCCTGTTGCTCATTAAACAAACCATTGGCAGGAATGGTTCTTGTAATGTCTGCCGTATAACCATAATAAGAAGCACCCACATCCATCAACACAAGATTGTCGCCAACGGGATCTGACGTGTTATGGGTATAATGTAGTACACATCCATGGTTACCAGCACCTACAATAGATGGATAGCCTTGATGTTTGGCGCCATATTTTCGAAAAACAAATTCGTGGATTCCTTGGATTTCTCTTTCAGACATATGGGCATCCATTGCCTTCATCACTTCAATTTGACCTACTACAGAAATTGAAATCGCTTTTTTTAGCATGCTTATTTCTTCGGGCGTTTTTAGCTCTCTTAGTGAAGATAAAATTTCTGATAGGGAATTGGTGTTTATATCTAAAGCGTTGTTTTTTGATGATCCCTCAGAATGATGAATTACAATGTTTTTTTTAAATGATTGTATAAGAGAATATAAATCTAGGGGATGGTTTGTATGATCTCTCACATCGTCTACTAGTTTTAAATGAAGAACTTGTGAAAAACCCATCATTGAAGCCGTAAAAGAATCAAATTGAGCAGTAGATAAAACCTTTTGAAAACCCAATATGGTTTTTGCGCGCTTTGGGCCAAGCTGCTCCCCTTCCCATAACTCATAGAGGGGGTTTCGATCAGGAACGAACAAAATTTCTTGAATGATCTCTGTATCCATTTCAACAGGTTGGTCAAAAAGGATCAAAGCAGCGTGAGGTTCTTTAAAACCTGTCAGATAATAAAAATTAGCGTCTTGATGATAAGGATGGTCTACATCATTGGATCGGTTACGAATGGGGGCTGAAAACAAAACAGCGAAACTGTTTTCTGGCATTTGCTCTATGAGTTTTTGGCGACGTTCACGATGAAAATCAGTTCCCAAAAAACCCTTAACATCGACTTGAGCAACAGTCGATATAACGATGAAGAACATTAAAAAAGATGTTCGCAACATTTTTGTTATTTGGTTCAAATTACACAAATTCCTCTTATTTTTGAAAAAAGCCCAAATGAAAAAAACACCACTTTACGATCAACATCTTGGCCTCGAGGCCAAGATGGTCCCTTTTGCAGGTTTTGAAATGCCCGTACAATATCATGGGGTTTTGAAAGAACATCTGGCAGTACGAGATGATGTTGGGGTTTTTGACGTGTCTCATATGGGTGAGTTTTTTGTTCGTGGACCAAAAGCACTTCCTTTTTTGCAAACCGTGTTTAGCAATGACCTATCGACACTAAAGCTTGGTCAGGCACAATATGGATACATGCCCAACAATAGTGGAGGCATCGTTGACGATTTGATTATTTATAAATTAAAAGAAGACGAATATATGTTGGTTGTTAATGGTGCAAATATTTCAAAAGATTGGAATTGGCTAACAACCAACAATGTTCCTTTTGGAGCAATTATTGAAAACGCATCTGACGATTTAGGATTGTTGGCTCTTCAAGGTCCAAATGCAGCAAACATACTTCAACAACTTACTGAATCAAAAGTAAGCGAGATACCTTTTTATCAGTTTGAATTTGGGACCGTTTGTCATATTTCAGATGTGCTGATTTCGGCCACTGGCTACACCGGATCAGGAGGTTTTGAACTCTATGTAAAGAACAAAGACTTGACTAAGCTATGGGAGACTTTGATTGGAATGGGCGTAACTCCTTGTGGTCTTGCGTCAAGAGATACCCTTCGATTAGAGATGGGGTATTGTTTATATGGAAATGACATAGATGAAAAGACCTCTCCTTTTGAAGCAGGACTGGGTTGGTGTACCAAGTTTTCAAAGTCTTTTATTAATAGTGACAAGCTAAAAGATGAAAAAGAAAATGGCACCCAACAAAAAAGGGTAGGTTTTATACTCAACGGCCGTGGAATCCCTCGAAAAGGTTATCTTATATTGGATGCTGATGGTAATAAAATCGGACATGTTTCATCCGGCACACAATCCCCTAGCCTAGGAAAAGGGATTGGCATGGGTTATGTAAACCGAGAACATAGTAAAAAAGGGGCTGAAATCCATATCGAAATTCGCAACAAAGCCATACAAGCAACCGTTTCGTCGCTTCCTTTTTACAAAAGCTGATGGAACGTATACTCATTTTTGGTGGCAGTGGTTTTATTGGTCATCGACTGTTTAGGGAGCTAGACCCATATTTTGATGTATATGGAACTTTTTGTTTTAAGTCAGCTTTTGAAAACAACCAGCGTTTTTGCCCTTTCGATTTAAGAACAGAGTCGCCGATACATATTGTCAAACAACTCAGACCCACCATTATCATCAGCGCATTGAGGAGTGATTTTGCAGAGCAAATCATATTTCATGACATCTTATCTGAATATAGTATTAAAAACAACATCAAGCTGATTTTTTTGTCATCTGCCAACGTATTTGATGCTTTTACCAATTATCCTAGTTATGAGCACGACAAAACTCTTTCTGAAAGCATCTATGGTAGACTAAAAATCAAAATTGAAAATCGAATCATGCGTATGCCCAAAAAACTTTGGGCCATACTGAGGTTGCCCATGGTGTTTGGTGCACAATCTCCTAGAGTTCAAGAGATCAAAACTCAACTATCCGAACGCATTCCAATCGAAATCTATCCAAATTCCATCATCAATGTAACCAGTGATCGACAACTCACCCGACAGGTACATTATCTTATCAACAGAAACAAAACAGGAATCTTTCATCTGGGAAGTAAAGATGTGATACATCATAATGAATTTGTGGAAAAATTGGTGTCAGGCATGGGTGATCACAGCCCTGTTTGGAAACACGTATACAGCTCAAACAGTGACCGTTATTTGGCCATGCTACAGAGAGACAATAAATTACCCAAGTACTTACAATTTGACTCCGAGCAAGTACTGACCGATTGTTTAGGTCTTCACTCTCCAGAATGAGTTTGATTGGATATCAATAAGCTTATTATCTTTGTACAAACATAAAAAATGGGACGTGCATTTGAATTTCGGAAGGCCAGAAAACTAAAGCGATGGTCTGCCATGGCCAAAACATTTACTCGTATTGGCAAAGACATTGTCATTGCTGTTAAAGAAGGTGGTCCCTACCCTGAAAGCAACTCCAGACTCAGAGCTGTCATACAAAATGCCAAAGCAGCCAATATGCCCAAAGACAATATTGAGCGAGCGATAAAACGAGCATCCGATAAAAACACTGAGAATTACAAGGAGGTTCTTTTTGAGGGTTATGCCCCTCATGGCATTGCTGTTCTTGTAGAAACGGCTACAGACAATAACAACAGAACGGTCGCCAATGTTCGCAGTTATTTTAATAAATGTAATGGCAGCTTGGGTACTTCTGGTTCAGTCGAGTTTATGTTTGATCATACCTGTAACTTCAGAATCAATCCACAAGGATTGGATCCTGAGGAAATAGAACTAGAGTTTATTGACTTCGGAGTAGAGGAAGTATTTGTCGATGAAGACGGTATTTTAATGTATGGTCCATTTGAAAGTTTTGGAACCATTCAAAAAGAATTGGAAAACCGTAGAATCGAAATTCTATCCTCAGGTTTTGATCGTATTCCGACTACAACCAAAAGCTTGAATGAAAAGCAAATTGAAGAAGTTGAAAAGTTGATAGAAATGATTGAGGAGGACGATGACGTACAAAACGTCTTTCACAGCATGTCTTAGGAAAGTAGCTTTTTGGCCGTTTCTAAATCTTCGGGGACATCGATCCCTACACCTTCAAATGAAGTTTGTACCATTTGGATGGTTTTTCCTAGTTCCAAGTAGCGAATGGCTTCAATTTTCTCTGCCTTTTCTAAAGGCGTTGGTGGGTGGCTATAAAAATCCAAAAGCGCTTTTTTACGAAATGCATAGACACCCACATGTTTGTAATAAACAGCGTTAAAATCGGTTGATTTCAAAAAAGGAATCACAGCACGAGAGAAATAAAGAGCTCTGTGTTTTAAATCTGAGATCACTTTGACTACATTGGGGTTATCCAAATCATCTTTTATTGGAATCATCAGCGAGGCTAAATCAATCTTATGATTTGGATCATTTACAAAAACGTCCATAAGATCTGACAAACTATCCGCGTGGATAAAGGGCTCATCTCCTTGTACATTGATGATTACATCGGCATGAATATCAATCATGGCTTCAGCTATGCGATCGCTCCCACATTGATGTTCCTTTATACTACGAATGACACGACCACCAAAGCCTCGCACAACACTTTCGATTTGATCACTATCTGTAACTATATAAATATCAGAGAATAAGCCAGAAGCTTTTACTGCTTCGTAGGTGTGTTGGATGACAGGTTTGCCGGCTAAATCAGCCAGAAGCTTTCCTGGAAAACGACTGGCTTGATATCGGGCAGGAATGGCAGCAATTACGTTCATTAAGCGAAAATACAATAATTCATTCTTTGAAGAAGTAATCTTCTCCAAATCCAATTAGGTATAACTTTTCTGATGCACGGGTAATAGCCGTGTACAACCAGCGATAATATGAAACAGTCGGACCCTCTGGTAGATATGGCTGTTCAACAAAGATGCGCTTCCATTGACCACCTTGTGCTTTGTGACAAGTAACGGCGTAAGCAAACTTAACCTGTAAGGCGTTAAAAAAAGGGTTTTTCTTAACTTGTACATATTGTTTGTACTGAGGCAAGTGGGCATAATCTTGCCTTACCTCGGTGTAGAGCCGATTGGATTGTTCGTTAGTTAGTGCGTGGGTTTCTGAATCTAAAGCATCTAGTACAAGTACGGTATCAAAAGACGCTTGATCTTCATAATCTACCAATCGGACATGAACTTCAGCAAAACGAAAACCATAAAGCTCTTTAAAAGCCTTTATACGCAACACTTCCAACACATCACCATTTGCAATAAAGCCGGCTGAACTATCTGTTGGTAGCCAGAAGTAATTGTTTTTTACTACCATGAGCAAGTCACCAGTAGCTAAGGTGTCTTCTAAACCCATAATTTGAGATCGAATCTGACGATTGTAAAGATTAGCCCGTTTATTAGAACGAACAATAATGGAAGTATCTGTACGACCTACCTCTCTGTAAGCATCTTCAAGAGCTCCTTGTATTTCATAACCGTCTTGCATACGAACAACATCAGCTGTTTGAGACAACTGAAACACAAAAGGTGATGCAACTCCTGATTGAATGATTGTTCGTAATGAGGTCGCATTAAGGAGAATTCCAGAATTAGCTACTTGCCTGACCACCTCACTCAACTCTGCTTCGTGAACCTCTAATTGAAAAAAGTTTTCTAAGAAATGTTTGTCTAACGCAGGACTTAATTCTTGTTTTATTGGAGGTAACTGAGCAGTATCTCCGACCACAACCAATTTACAAGATTCACCTGCGGACACATATTCAATCAAATCATTGAGCAAAGAACCATTTTCAAACAACTTTGAAAATGGTTGGTTGTCGGAAATCATAGAAGCCTCATCAACAATAAAAATGGTTTTTCGGTGCTTATTCTTTTGAAGCTTAAATTTAAGAGCTCCTTGTTTGTTTTGCTGTGCAAAATAGATACGCTTATGAATTGTATAGGCTTTGGAGGATGAATAAGCAGACATCACTTTGGCTGCCCTTCCTGTTGGTGCCATCAGAACAACCTTAAAACCAAGGGGTTTCAAAGATTTCATCCATGTGGCAATCAAAGTTGTTT
>JASFWO010000019.1:0-9242 GCA_050049275.1 Flavobacteriaceae bacterium
GTAGCCGAAGATTATCAAAAATGGCTTAGTGAACAAACCTCAGAGCTTTGTGCATATGAAGCCGCTATCATATTCGAGCATCAAAGACAGCACGATTTTGACGCTGTAATTTTGGTAGTAGCCCCAAAAGAAGATCGAATCCGTCGCATTCAACAAAGAGAAGGTTGGTCAAGAGATAAGATTCTATCTCGCATGTCAAATCAATGGCCTGAAGAAAAAACACTTCCTTTAGCCGATTATGTTATTAAGAATGTTTCTGTAGAAGAGACTAGAGATCAACTGTCTTCTGTATATCTGTCCATTAAATCGCGGTTCGACTTGGTATAATTTGTAATTTTAGATCATGAAACGAGGTTTTTTTCCGCTGCTAATCACGTCCATGTCACTAGCTATGTTAGGTGTTATTATGGTTCAGGTTTTCTGGATTCAGACCAACATAAACAACCTAGAGAGGCAGTTTGAACTAAATGTGAGTTTGGCACTTGCCGATGTTTCTAAACAACTTAAAGAGCGAGAATTTCAAGATTATTTAGCGGTTTATCAGAAAATGATTGATAGCATAGGAGCACCTAAGGCATCTCAATTAACAGAGGTTTTCCAATACATTGATCGAAGCCCTTCAACCAACAAAACTTATATCTACCAACAAGGTATCATTGAAGATGATTATAACATTTACCCTCAATTATTTGATTCCTTATCAAAAGATACTTTTCCAATTTTCGATTATAGAACTGTGAAATCAACGACGATCATTGACGAAAGTTTTGAGGATGAAATTGAAAGAATGAGTTCGGTTGAGCGTTTGCAACGAATTGAGCGTATGCCCAATTTAGATAAAGCCAAATACGAGAGTATTTTTATGGATTTCGCAGCAATTAAACCCATTCAAAAACGATTGAGTACGATTGAGCTGGAATTGCTCTTACGTCAAGAGCTTCAAGTTCGTGACATTCGGATTCCTTTTGAATTTCGTGTTTTCGACGGCAATCGTATGACCTTGTTGGGGTCAGATAATTATTTGGCATATCTAGGAGAAGATCAATTTAAAACTCCGCTGTTTTTAAGGCTTGATGACAGCAGTCGATATGAGCTACGCCTTGCTTTTCCAGATCAAAGTCGATTTGTGTTCTCTTCCGTTATAGGTTCTGTACTTCTTTCATTGTTTTTTATTGTGGTGATATTGGTGGTCTTTGGTATGTCTTTGTCGCAAATTTTAAAGCAGAAAAAAATATCGGAGATTAAGACTGATTTTATAAACAATATGACTCATGAATTTAAAACACCAATTGCAACCATAAATTTGGCTTTGGATGCTTTAGTAAACCCTAAAGTGACTGGCGATCAAAAAAGAACCTTGAGTTATTTAAACATGATTCGTGATGAAAACAAGCGTATGAATACGCAAGTAGAACATGTTCTTCAGATTTCTCAATTGGAGATAAAAGAACTCGACCTTGTTAAGGAGATCATAGATCCTATGAAAACTTTAAAACAAGCCTTAGATCACGTAAGACTTCTTATCGATCAACGTCAGGGAGCGCTCATCGAGATTTTTGATCCGAAACTTGTTAAGCTGAATATCTCCAAGGCTCATATGACCAATGTCTGGGTGAATTTGCTAGAAAACGCCATCAAATACTCTCCTGACCAGTTAGAGGTGACTGTAAGCACTCATGTTTCAGACGATTTTTTTGAAGTTCAAATTAAAGATCGTGGTAAAGGGATGAGCCTTTCTGTAAGAAAGCGGATTTTTGACAAGTTTTATAGAGAACCTAGCGGGAACATCCACAATGTGAAAGGTCACGGTTTGGGTCTTTCGTACGTTAAACAAATTGTGTCTTTACATTCTGGCACGATTTCTGTTCAAAGTGAGAACAAACAAGGAAGTATTTTTACCGTAAAACTTCCCCTTAACTAATGTATATGAAAGCTTCCTCTAAACACATTCTGCTTATAGAAGATGATACAAATTTTGGATCTATTTTGAGAGACTATCTTCAACTCAATGGCTATAAGGTTCAATTGGCAAGAAATGGTCTCGAGGGTTTTGAAAAGTTTAGAAAATCACAATTTGATCTTTGTGTGCTTGATGTGATGATGCCTTATAAAGATGGTTTTACGTTGGCTAAAGAAATTAGATCTAAAAACAAAGAAATCCCTTTGGTGTTTTTAACTGCCAAGTCGATGAAGGAAGACGTACTTCAAGGCTATAAGATTGGGGCAGATGACTACCTGACAAAACCCTTTGACTCGGACATCTTACTTCAAAAAATAGAAGTCCTTTTAAAAAGAACTCAATCGACTAACATAAAGCCTAATGGAGCTGTGCACTTTGACATTGGTGCTTTTCATTTTAATTCAAGACTGCGTACGTTGAGTTATAAAAAAAATGCCCCTATTAGTTTGTCTCCTAAAGAAAGTCAACTATTGTATTTGTTGGTGCAAAACAAAAATGATTTGCTTACTAGAGAACACGCTTTGACACAAATATGGCACGACGACAACTATTTTACCTCTCGTAGCATGGATGTTTACATAGCCAAACTACGGAAATATCTCAAACAAGATCCCAGTATTGAAATTACCAATATTCACGGGGAGGGTTTTCGACTTGTTGTTTCCTAGCCTCTTGGGTGGTATTTTATAAGACTTTCTTTAAGGTGTTTTTTGCTCATGTGTAAGTAACGCTCTGTAGTGGTAATGTTTGCATGACCCAACATCTGTTGTACGGTACTGATGTCTGCACCATTTTCGACCAAGTGCGTTGCAAAAGAGTGGCGTAGACTATGAGGGCTTATTTTTTTTGTAATGCCTGCCTTGGTTGCTGCCCTACGAACTAAAGTGAACACCATGGCACGGGTTAGATACTTCCCTCTATTGTTTAAAAACAAAAAATCTTCATAGCCTTTACTAGGGATTCCTCTATGTTGGAGATAGTCTAAAATGTATTCTCTAGCCGAAGTAGCTATAGGAACAAACCGCTCTTTGTTTCCCTTGCCTAATACTTTTATCAACTCTTCCTCAAAAAACAAATCTGACAATCGGAGCTTTACCAACTCACTCACACGCAATCCACAACTATACAATACTTCAATGATTGCCATATTACGAAGCTCTAAAGGTTTTTCGGAATTGTGAGTCTCTATCAAAGCATCTACTTCATCAACCGATAGGGTAGTGGGGAGGTTAGATCCAAGCTTTGGAGATTCAATAAGGTCAAGCGGGTTGTCTTTTCGCAAACCCTCTAAAATCAGAAAATCAAAAAATAAGCGTAATCCAGATAACATACGTGCTTGGGAGGGTGCTTTGAGTTTTTTTGAGGATTCATAAACAAATGATTGTATGGTTGTGCTTTTAATATCAATCGGGCTAATAGCGTTGTTGTGTTCTGTCAAAAAACGAGTCAATTTTAAAACATCAAAACGGTAGTTTTCGACAGAGTTATCAGAAAGACCACGCTCTAGTTTTACATAGTGTAAAAAATCAGTTAAAGCATCTTTCCAGCGCATACACAAAAATAAAGCTTCTAATGTTAAGATTGGGTTTGTTATTTTTGTAAAAAGTTTCACATGAAGATTTCCATCATCAATGGCCCTAATCTCAACCTTTTAGGCACACGTGAGCCAGAAGTCTATGGCAGCCAAAATTTTGAGGCTTATTTCGAACAATTGTCTGCTCAATATCCAGACCTAACACTTAGTTATTATCAATCTAACGTGGAAGGAGAGCTCATAAATGAGTTGCACAGGGTAGGCTTTGAGTCCGATGGAATCATCCTCAACGCAGCAGCCTACACCCATACTTCTGTTAGTTTAGGAGATGCCGTTAAGGCCATCCAAGCGCCTGTTGTCGAAGTGCATATTTCTAACACTTTCTCTAGAGAAGATTTCAGACATACTTCTTACATCACTCCCAATGCAAAGGGTTTGATATTAGGCTTTGGTTTGGATGTGTATCGATTGGCGATAGATAGTTTTTTGCCCTCTTAAATCGGTCGGTGTTTATTGCTGCTGGTCAGTGTTTTGTGAACAAACCAATCTACCAACTTATCAGGTAAATAATACGCCATAAGTTTAAACACAAAAGTGTTTCTGTGAACAATATAACGCGTTTTTGGATGATTGGCCACTATACACTTAAGAATGAGTTTAGAAATGCGTTCAACAGGGAGTGCAGTACGTTCGGCATTTTCAATCATAGTGTTGGCTTTTTTTAACACGTCGTTGTAGTCAGTGTTTTCGTAGGGAGCCATGCTGTTGAGGTTTTTTTTCCAGATTTTTGTTTTGATGGGACCAGGCTCTATTGCAATTACTTTGATGTGATAACGTCTCAATTCACGTCTATACACGTCTGTCATACTTTCCAACGCATGTTTAGAAATAGAATAAGCGCCATTAAAAGGAGAGTTAAACAGTCCCGAAATCGAGCTGATATTGATAATGCGACCAGCATTTCCCTTAAAGTTAGGATCTGCACCCAGTAGTGGCAAAAACAGGTTTGTCACCCTACGGACAGCTTTGAGATTTATGTCTAACTGTTTTTCAAAATCTTCTTCTGACAAATGTTGTAGTGGTCCAGGCACAGCAACCCCAGCATTGTTGATCAAAGCTACCAGTTCATTGCATTGGTCAAAAACAATTTGTGTGGCTTTGACCATACCCTCAGGGTCTTGCACGTCAAAGATCAATGGAGTGAAACGTTCGGGGTAGGTTTTTGTTAAAGAAACCGCATCTTCTTCTTTGCGAACACTGCCATAAATATGATAACCCTTCTTGTGCAGCAGTCTTAGAGCATCTCGCCCGATTCCTGAAGAGACGCCTGTAATAATGATGTTTTTAGCCATGTAATTTAAATTAGGTTTTACCCCTCTGAAATTTAAGCATTATTTGTTAAGAAAGAATTTTATCATAGATTTTTTTGGTCTTAGTTTTTCAAAAATAAAAACAGCTAATTGATGGCGTGACCAATTTTGGGGTTGCATAGATTTGGGTTTAGGGACTTTAAAAGTAACAAAAAAAGCAGCACTAAGTGCTGCTTTCAATATCATGAGTTAAAATGAATTATATGTGTATCACTTCATCATAAGCTGCTGCGACTGCTTCCATCACTGCTTCGCTCATGGTAGGATGCGGATGCACAGCTTTAAGAATTTCGTGACCTGTGGTCTCAAGTTTTCTGGCTACTACAGCTTCTGCAATTATGTCAGTAACACCAACACCTATCATGTGACACCCAAGCCACTCTCCATATTTGGCATCAAAAATCACTTTGACAAAGCCGTCTGTATGACCTCCAGCTTGTGCTTTTCCTGAGGCAGTAAATGGAAACTTTCCTACTTTGACATCCAAGCCTTGTTCTTTGGCTTGAGCCTCTGTATAGCCTACCGATGCAATTTCGGGATGACTGTAAGTACAACCCGGAATGTTGTTATAGTCAATAGGTTCTACAGAAAGACCTGCAATTTTTTCAACACACAAGATCCCTTCAGCTGATGCCACGTGGGCCAATGCTTGGCCAGAAGTTACATCTCCGATAGCATAGTATCCTGGCAGATTGGTTTGGTAATACTCATTAACCAATATTTTGTCTCGATCAGTAGCGATCCCCAAATCCTCCAACCCAATATTTTCAATGTTGGTTTTGATGCCAACTGCAGAAAGTACAATATCAGCATCGATGATTTCCTCGCCTTTAGCTGTTTTAACAGAGACTTGAACTCCTTTGCCCGAAGTGTCAACTTTAGTGACTTCTGAACTCGTCATTACCTTTATTCCGCTTTTAGTAAAGCTGCGTTCCATCTGTTTGGATATGTCTTCATCTTCCACAGGAACAATCCTAGGTAAATACTCTATCAGGGTTACTTTTGTTCCCATGGCGTTGTAGAAGTAGGCAAATTCAACACCAATCGCTCCAGAACCAACTACGACCATCTTCTTAGGTTGTTTGGGTAAGGTCATGGCTTCTCTATATCCAATGACTTTTTTCCCGTCTTGAGGAAGGCTGGGTAACTCACGCGAACGCGCTCCAGTAGCAATTATAATATGATTGGCTTCATGGAGGGTTTCTGTCCCATCTTCCGCAGTCACAGCAACTTGCTTGCCTTTTCTTAAACTTCCAAAACCTAAAATGACTTCAATTTTATTTTTTTTCATCAAAAATTGAACCCCTTTGCTCATTGTATCAGCAACAGATCGGCTTCGATTGACTACAGCGTTAAAGTCTTTGTCATAATTTTCAACTTTTAGCCCATAATCATCCGCATGTTTGAGATAGTTGAAAACTTGTGCCGACTTGATCAGTGCCTTAGTTGGAATACAACCCCAATTTAGGCAAACACCTCCTAAGCTCTCTTTTTCAATAATGGCAGTTTTAAGTCCTAGTTGAGACGCACGAATGGCAGTTACATATCCACCAGGTCCACTGCCAAGTACAATAACATCAAATTTGCTCATGTAGTTTGTTTGTCGGCAAAAGTACAAAACAAAGACCGATTTTTATACCTTAAAATTCTATGATGACCCCTCAAAGTCCAAGCTGACTGAATTGACACAATAACGTTTGTGAGTAGGAGATGGGCCATCGTCGAACACATGTCCAAGATGACCTCCACAATGTGAACAAAGAATTTCTGTGCGTATCATCCCATGAGATTTGTCCATCTCGTATCGAATGCTCCCCTCAATCGCATCTGAAAAACTAGGCCACCCACAACCACTTTCAAATTTAGAATTGCTTTCAAATAGAGGCGTATTACATCCTTTACATACATAGGTCCCTGATTCAAAATGAAGATTGTAGACACCAGTATGTGGGTATTCTGTTCCTTTTTTTCTCAGTACTCTGTAGGCTTCCTCAGAAAGCATAAGTTTCCAAGCCTCTTCACTTTTTTTAATAGGGTAATCACTCATTTTTAGCAACAAATTTTAGTGCGGCTGAATTGATACAATGTCGTTTTCCAGTAGTGTTTTTGGGTCCATCTTCAAACATATGTCCTAAATGCCCCCCGCACTTGGCGCATAACAGTTCGGTTCGTGCATACCCAATTTTATAATCTACATCAAAAACCACTGCTTCTTTTATGGCCCGATCAAAAGAAGGCCATCCGCTTCCTGAATCATACTTTTTTGTAGACCGATAAAGGGCTTGGTTGCAACCCATACAATGATAGGTGCCTTTTTTGTAATGCTTGTCATAAGTCCCGCTAAATGCCCTTTCAGTGCCTGCCTGACGTAACACGTAATAGGCCATAGGGCTAAGTTGCTCCTTCCATTGGGCTTCACTTTTTACCACACGGAAGGAGTTTTTTTGGGTTGATGAATTTTGAGCACATCCTAAAAAACCAATAAAAACAACAATGTAAAATACAATTCTCATGAATTCGTTTTTATAAAATCTGATACTTTTTTTATCAAATCACGATCTCTCAGGATGCGACGATGCCCCAATCCTTTGGTTATTGTCAGACATCCATTTTTACTTGCTTTATAGAGTTCTTTGGCATAAGAAACTGGGATTTCATAGTCTTGCTCATCGTGGGCTATTTGAACAGGAATCGTAAGGTTCTCCAAGGAATGACTGCCAGAATAATGTTCCAAAGAATCTCCGAAGCGTTTTTCTACGACATTGATCATGCGGTCTGCGATACGATCTGTAAATTCCATTTTACGTGTGTAATCCAAAAAAACATTTTTAATCTTATCTCCCGAACCGATCACAGTTAAGGTTTTGAATTCTAAACCCTCTCGAGCTGAATTAAGAGCCACTAAGCCGCCCATTGAATGCCCTACAATGTGATCAAATGGTCCGTAATTTTTATAAACTTCATGCACACAAGCTACAAATTCCACAATGTTGGTCGTTTTACCCTCAGATAACCCGTGTGCAGGAGCATCAAATGAAACAATTTCCATGCCAGATTCGTTCAGATTTTTAGCGAAAGCGAATAATTGCGTAGCTCGACCACTCCATCCGTGCAACAGCAGTACTTTTTGTCCCTTTTGCGGGATTTGATAAATCTGTATGGTTTTTTTAATCGATGGTACATTAAGTTTCTTTTTCTGACTTTCATCTAACATTTTCTTTTCTCTATTGGGTATCGGAAAGCGTTGAGGTCTAAAAAAGAAAAACAAGCCTACTTGAGTAGCTAAGATCAAGGAAATGCTTTCTAAAGTGCGTGCACACCAACGAATGAAAGAGGGTACTTCGAAGGGAGTTGAGTTTTTTTCTTTTTTCATAGAGAGTCTGAAAACAAATAAAATTGATTTTTAAGCATTATGCAAATGATTTTTGGTTACTTTGGTCGAGCAACTAGCTATAATGAAGCATTTAGAAAAAGGAAGTAAGCGTCTGATTCGTGCTTGGGTTTCCTATGACTGGGCCAATTCGGTTTACTTTTTGGTGATTACTTCAACAGTGTTTCCCATTTATTATGGTGCATTGTTTGGCGAAGATTTGTACATAGATTTTTTGGGCTATTCAATGAAAAACACCGCCTTGATTAGCTATACAACTGCAGCAGCTTTTGCTTTGGTTGCTTTGATGTCTCCCATTCTATCAGGTATTGCAGATTATATGGGAAACAAAAAACGCTTTATGCAATTCTTCTGTTATCTTGGCGCAGCGTCTTGTGCAGGTCTTTATTGGTTTGAATTAGAAAGTATTTATGTAGGTTTATTATTTTACTTTTTAGCTTCAGTAGGCGCCTGGTCGAGTTTGGTGTTTTACAATTCTTATCTACCGGATATTGCACATCCAGAACAAATGGATAGAGCAAGTGCTTTGGGTTTTTCAATGGGATATGTCGGAAGTGTATTGCTCTTGTTGTTCAATCTAGCAATGGTGTTAAATCCATCATGGTTTGGTATTTCAGGAACAGAAGGGGTCGCAGCTATGAAAGCCATGAAATATTCTTTTGTTTCTGTTGGTATATGGTGGATTGGGTTCAGTCAGATTGCTTTTAGGTTTCTTCCACGTGGAAACAAAGACAATTTGTTGACAAACGATGTTATACTAAACGGATATAGAGAACTTCGCTCTGTATGGAATAGTCTTTCAGGATTACCACATCTCAAGCGTTACATTGGAGCTTTCTTTGTTTTTAGCATGGCCCTACAAACTGTGATGTTGGTGGCAGCCTATTTTGGTGAACAAGAAGTTGCTTGGGGTGAGGGGCAAAAAACCATAGGACTCATTGTGAGTATTATGATCATACAATTGATAGCAATCATAGGTGCAATGCT
>JASFWO010000020.1:0-9105 GCA_050049275.1 Flavobacteriaceae bacterium
AGTCCCAGTGAGCATGTAACAACTCATCCCACTCTCCATGATCTTTTTCCCAATAGCACCAAGTTCGATCGTTTTTTTTGCTGGAATCTTTTTCCAAAACCAAAATCGATTTGTTGCTCAAATCAGGGTGTTGTACCAGCCTGTAGGCCAATTGTAATCCCGATGCACCCCCACCGGCTATGATGTAATCGAATTGCTTCACGAGCTCGTTGCTTACTGACAAACATACAAAATTCAAACAGGCAAAAATCTTTAGTCATAGCTAATTTTAATTTTTAGACTAGCCTAAAAATTTATATCTTTGCTGCATGAGTCATAGCCTCTCAAAAGAGAACTATTTAAAGGCCATTTTCCATGCGTCTCAGCAAACAAACGGATCTGTGCCCACGACGGCCATTTCGAAAAAAGTGGGCGCTAAGCCGTCTTCGGTTACAGATATGGTTCAGAAATTAGACGAAGAGGGGTTGTTAGAGTATCAGAAATATAAAGGAGTAACCCTTTCCGAAGCTGGCAACAAAGCGGCATTGCAAGTGATTCGCAAGCACCGCTTATGGGAGTCTTTTTTGGTTAAGTATTTAAACTTTAATTGGGATGAAGTACATCAGGTAGCCGAACAATTAGAGCATATTCAATCAGACAAGTTGATCAACGAATTGGATAGATTTTTAGATTTTCCAACTAGAGATCCCCATGGAGATCCCATTCCCAACAGGGCGGGATATATGAAATCTTCAAACAAAAAACTGTTGGTTGACATGAAAGTGAATCAGCCAGGAGTTTGTGTGGGTGTCAAAGACAACTCATCTGAATTTTTGCAGTACTTAGACAAGCGGAACATAGGTTTGGGGACCCGCCTGACGGTACTCCACCATGAGCATTTTGATGGCTCCTTACACCTCCAAACAGACACATCGACTTTGATGATTTCGAGCAAAATCGCACAAAATATTTACGTAAATCTTTTATAACATGTTTGACCAAATTCTTCAATTTTTTGAACAAACCCCTCCTGTTTTAGGTGCTTTGTATGCAACCTTATTCACATGGGGGTTGACCGCCTTAGGGGCCTCTTTTGTTTTTTTCTTTAAGACCATGAACCGAGCCTTTTTGGACGGCATGTTGGGTTTTACAGGTGGTGTGATGGTTGCAGCCAGTTTTTGGAGCCTACTGGCCCCGGGTATTGAAATGAGTCCTGGCGAAGGTTTTGTGAAGGTTATCCCTGCAGCCATTGGTTTTGCCCTTGGTGCCCTATTTATTTTTGGGTTGGATAAGGTTTTACCTCATATTCATATCAATTTTAAAGAATCGGAAGGCATCAAAACCCCTTGGCACCGCACGACCTTACTGGTATTGGCCATCACTTTGCACAACATTCCAGAGGGGTTGGCCGTGGGTGTTTTGTTTGGCGGCGTGGCTGCTGGTATACCCGAAGCTTCTATTGCGGGAGCTGTGGTCTTAGCGATGGGAATTGGTATTCAAAACTTCCCTGAGGGGATTGCTGTTTCCATGCCCATGCGCAGACAAGGCCTTAGTAGAAGAAAAAGCTTTTTTTATGGGCAGGCTTCTGCTATTGTTGAACCAATTGCTGGTGTGATAGGTGCCTTGGCAGTAACCTTCTTTACGCCCATATTGCCTTATGCTTTGGCTTTCGCGGCAGGCGCCATGATATTTGTGGTGGTCGAAGAGGTAATCCCCGAAACCCAACAAGACAAATACACAGACATTGCCACCTTGGGCTTTATAGGTGGGTTTATTGTGATGATGATTTTGGATGTGGCTTTGGGTTAGTGACATCCACAGTCAGAAGCGCCACAACCTGATTTTTTTTTACGCGGCCAGAATCTTCTTACAAGGTAAGCGATAGATGCAAGGACAGCCAAGACAGTGAGTAGGGTGTTCATAGGTTAAAAATACAAGAAGATTTGATAGGTAACAAAGGCTGCAATATAGGCGATGGCTGTCATGGACACCAACTGTATCGCGGGCCATTTCCAACTGTTGGTTTCTTTGCGAACAATGGCTAAGGTACTCATACATTGCATAGCAAAGGCATAGAACATCATAAGAGACATGCCTGTAGGCAGATCAAAGGTGGGTTTGCCATTGGGTTTTACTTCGGCAGCCATACGGTTTTTGATGGTTTCTTCTTCATCGCTACCAACATTGTAGATGGTCGCTAAAGTTCCTACAAAAACCTCGCGAGCAGCAAACGAACTGACCAGCGCAATGCCAATTTTCCAGTCGTATCCCAAAGGTCTGATGGCAGGCTCGATGGCTTTACCAACCAATCCTAAATAAGAGTTTTCGAGCTTGTGTGCTACTACTTTTTGTTCTAGAGCATCGCCTGTGAGTTGAGTAGATTCTCCAACCATTTTTTCTGCATCTTTAAAGTTTTCACCAGGCCCGTTAGACGCCATTACCCACAACAAAATAGAGATGGCTAAAATGATTTTCCCAGCTTCAAGGACAAAAGATTTTGTTTTATCATAGACCGTTATCAATACATTGCGCAACAATGGAAGGCGGTAGTTCGGCATTTCAACCACAAAGGTGTTGGGGTGTGGTAGTTTGAGTGATTTGTTAATGATCTGTGCAGCGATGATAGCCATGGCAAACCCCAAAAGATAAAGCCCCATCAATACAAGCCCTTGAAGATTGGCACCCAATACACGAGTATCTGGGACTACCAAAGCGATCAAAATCAAATAGACAGGTAGCCTAGCTGAGCAAGTAGTAAAAGGGGTTACCATAATGGTGATAAGCCTTTCTTTCCAATTTTCTATGTTTCTAGTAGCCATAATGGCAGGAATCGCACATGCCGTTCCCGAAATCAGAGGGACTACACTTTTGCCACTCAAACCATAGCGCCTCAACACACGATCCATCATAAAGACCACCCGACTCATATAGCCCGACTCCTCTAAAAGAGAAATAAAAATAAATAAGACCGCAATTTGGGGAATAAAGATTACAACACCCCCAATACCTGGAATAATACCTTCGGCGATGAGTTTGGGCACAAACCAGCTAGGCAAATGCGTTTTGGCCGATTCACTCAATGCAACAAAGGCACTGTCAATGGCATCCATAGGATAGCTGCTCCAATCAAAAATGGCTTGAAAAATGGTCAAGAGGATGACAAAGAAAATCACATACCCCCAAAATTTATGGGTCAACACCCTATCGAGTCGAGCACGAAAATCGGTAGCCTCTTCCAAATTGATTTTGTAACTCGATTTGAGTACTTCATTGATAAACTGATACCTTTTGATGGTTTCGCGTTGTTGTAGTCTTTTTAGAAAAGACGCCGATCGGGTGTGAGACCCCTCGCTTTGATCAATGCTGTTTCTGTTGATGTTTGCGAAGTTCACATCTTGTGTAATGACCAACCAAAGCTTGTACACAGATTGGTTAGGAAATGTTTTTTGAAGGCTTTCAAAATAGGAAGCATCAATTTGGGTAAAGTCCAAACAAGATGTAGAGGAAATTTTTCTGTGGTTGGCAATGAGGTTTTTTAGGTTGTCAACACCTGTTTTTTTCCGCGTGCTGATCAGCGCAATTTTGGTTTGCAGGGCTTTTTCCATTTTCTCTATATCGATGGAGATGCCTTTACGAGACATGCGATCCGACATATTGATTGCCAAAAGGGTGGGGATACCCAAGTCTTTGATTTGGGTAAATAGTAACAAATTGCGTTTGAGGTTTTCTACATCTGCGATTACTACGGCTAGATCCGGATAATCTTTATCATTTTTATTTAAAAGCAACTCAATGACTAGATTCTCATCCAAGGACGATGCATTTAGGCTGTAGGTTCCTGGCAGGTCGATGATGTGGGCTTTGATTCCTTTGGTTAGGTTACAGATACCTTCTTTTTTCTCGACGGTTATCCCAGGATAATTCCCTGTTTTTTGATTAAGACCTGTGAGGAGGTTAAAGACAGAGGTTTTCCCTGTATTGGGGTTTCCAATCAGTGCAACATTGATGCGTTTGCTCACGAAGCCAGTTTTTTGATGTAAATCTTATGAGCGGTTTCGCGACGAATGGCTAGGTGGGCACCATTGACATTGAGGTACATAGGGTCATTGAAAGGGGCGAGCTGAACCAACTCAATAGGGTTTCCAGGCAAGCAACCCATCTCGATGAGTTTTAAGGGCACACTGTCAGTAACTATATCTTCGATGATTGCTCTTTCTCCTTTGTTGAGCTCAGCTAAAGTCATCAATTCCTTTTATTTAGATTAAATTTAAAGAAGCAAAGCTACATAATATATATACCCTAACAAATTTATTTTTCTTGCGAAAGGATGTTAAGGTCTGTTAAGATTTTGTCCATGTCTTCACGCACTGTTCCGTCGTAATAACCACGAATGCGTCGTTGTTTATCTACCAAGACAAAATTTTCAGTATGAATCATATCATGCGCTCCTCCGTCTCCATCTTCTTGAACCACGAGGTATGATTTTCGAGCTAAGGTATAAATGTCCTTTTTATTGCCCGTCAAAAGGTTCCAACGCTGATCATTTACCCCTTTGTCTAAAGCATATTTTTTAAGCACAGGCACACTATCTATTTCAGGCGTAACAGAGAAAGATAACAGTTTCACATTTGGGAACTCATCTAATTGTGCTTGAAGATAGACCATGTTATTGGTCATAATTGGACAGATGCTGGGACAGGTGGTAAAGAAGAAATCGGCTACATATATATGGTTGTCGTAATCTTTGTGCGTGATTGTTTTTCCATTTTGATTGGTCAGGCTAAAGTCTGCTATGGTGTGGTATTTTTTGACATATTGGATGGATTCATCTACCAGCTCTGGGTCTACCATAGCAGGTTGATAAACGGGCAAGGTGGGCGTAGGTTTTAGCGCACGATAAAAGAAAAAAACAATGACAACAGAAACTGAAATCAAGATGCCTAAAAAGCGTTTGTATTTCCCGAAAAAATCAATCATAGCAGTGTTGCAAAGGTAATATATTGAGGCGAATTGTTCACTACTTCATCTGCGCTACAATCTTCGATATTGTATTAAAAATAGATTACCTTTGGCTTCTTAAAAATCAGATTATGGACCCCATTGTCATCAAGATAATTATGTTTATTCTTTCGCTTTCTCTTCTGATTGTCCTTCACGAGTTGGGTCATTTTATACCAGCGCGTATGTTTGGGACACGTGTTGAGAAATTCTTTTTGTTTTTCGATGTTAAGTTTGCCTTATTTAAGAAGAAAATTGGGGATACTGTTTATGGAATTGGCTGGTTGCCTTTGGGCGGCTATGTCAAGATTTCGGGTATGATCGACGAGAGTATGGACAAAGAGCAAATGCAACAACCCCCTCAACCTTGGGAGTTTCGATCCAAACCCGCTTGGCAAAGGCTGATCATCATGTTGGGTGGGGTAACTGTAAATCTAGTTTTGGGATTTGCGATCTATATGCTCATCATGTTTACGTGGGGAAAAACGATTGTTAAACAAGACGATTTGCCTTATGGATTGACCGCCACTCCTGTAGTAGAGGCATTGGGTTTTCAAAATGGAGACCGTGTATTGGCTATTGATGGGCAACCATTGGAAGATGCAGGCGATGTGTTTCGCTATATGTTGATGCGCTCTCCTCAAACCGCCTTGGTTGAACATGCTGATGGCAACCAAGAAACCATTAAAATTCCTGATGACATTGACATCCAGCTTTTCAAATCGGGTGAGCGTCCTTTTTATGCTTATTATCCATCTATACTCGGTGTGGTAACAGAGGATTCCCCTGCTGCTGATGCGGGACTTTTAGAAGGGGACATCATTCGATCTGTAAATGGTTATGCGATCAGTTCGTGGCCCGAATTTACACGCTATATGGAAAGTCAGACCAAACCCGAAATTTCATTAGAAATTCAGCGTGCAGGCGATTTGATGAGTCTTGATATTCCCGTAGATGCAGAAGGTGAAATTGGGGTAGGACCACTCCCTCTTGACATAACACCTACGAAGCTTTCATATTCTATTTCCGAAAGTATTGAAGAGGGTTTTTGGTATGGGTACTACACTCTGTACGACTATGTAGCCCAGTTTAAGTTTGTCTTTACCAAACAGGGGGTTTCCCAGCTTGGTGGTTTTGGCACGATTGGCAGTTTGTTTCCTGGGGCATGGGACTGGCAGGCATTTTGGCATACGACGGCTTTGATTTCTATCATATTGGCCTTTATGAATGTGTTGCCGATTCCGGCTTTGGACGGTGGTCATGTGATGTTTTTACTTTATGAGATGATCACTGGTCGTAAACCACATGACAAAGTTTTAGAGGTGGCTCAGATGATCGGTATTATATTGTTGTTGGGGTTATTTATCTATGCCAACGCCAATGATGTCATTCGGTTTCTAGGGTAAATTTTTATATCATTCGGTTAATTTTCACTAGATTAGTAATCAACTAAAAAGAACAAGCAATGAGACAATTTTTTTCTTTTATTTTTTTGATGGCATGTGCATTCGCATATGGCCAGCCAGTGATGAACATCACCTATGTAGATGTACCTCGCGACCAAGCAGATGAGTTCCTAGAGCTTCATGTTAAATTTTCCAATCTATCCATGTCGGAAGACAGAAAGTTGACAGCTCATGGTATTTTTGCCCATGCTTTTGCTGGGGATTACACATTTGCACTCTACGATTTCTACGCATCTGCAGCGGATATTGATGTGGATTCAGATTTGGCCAACGAGGTGCTACAGAAAAATGTTAAAGCTATGGGTCTTGACGAGGAGGCTCAACAAGCTCTTACGAATGAGTTTTGGAAGTATTTCCGTATGTATGCTGAAAATCACACAGATCAGATTCGTGTCGCCAATGATAACGTATTTTATGAATCCTCCTCGTTAGATTGGTCTTCACCCAAAGTTGTGACCCTAAGTAAGTATGATATCAAATGGGGTCAAGGAGGCGCATTTAGAGATGCTTGGAATGCGGGCCAGTTTGAACTATACAAAAATGATTCGGGTGTACAAGCAGTTTATGGCACCAATCACCTATATGGCAGTGGTTTGGGTTTGCATATCTATACTTTTTTTGATGATTGGCATGCTTTTGCTGCGTTTGAAACAGCAAATTTGGATCAGCCAATGGATGACAATGGCCGTACTTTTTGGTCTGCTGTGGATTCCCATGAAGATGAGATTTTGATTTGGATTGGTGGTCTTAACCCCGAAACGAAACAGGTTTACCTTGCAGAATAGATCCAAATATGGGTTATAAAAGCGGCTTTTCAAAGTCGCTTTTTTTATTTGTTGGTAGTCAAAAACCATTACTATACAATGCCTCACTGTACACTCCAAATGTATGTTTTTCCATAATTACCCAAAACTTACCTTCAGGCACCGTAAAGAAGTATTGAGTGTGATTTTCAGTATAATTTAGGTCGACAGCATTTCTTTTGCTGCTATTTTGATTAAAATTTTGTCAAACGTAAAACACATCAGTAAGCACTTGCCCAAACCCCAAAACAGGCGCAATCAATAATAAGAGTAATAGTTTCTTCATTGTATTGTTTTTACAGTGTAAATAAAATTAAAGAATAACAGGTTCATCAACAGGGTCACCAATGCCGCAAGGCACTTCTTGATAGTTATCAATAAAGGTCATTTCAAGCGCATCCCATTTTGGAATATTAACCATTTCTGTACAATCATCATTTTTGCAAGAGAAAAATAATATGACAACAAACAGAATAAGAAGTTTCTTCATCGTATTGTTTTAGATGCATCTAATTTAGTTAAAGGCGGATGAAATTGCAATGGCAGTTGGAAAACACTACTCAAACACAGCCGTTGTAATTTTTAGACTGAACTCAGTATCTCGGCAGAGTTAAAAAAGTGCAGAATTAGTGCCTAGAACAGGTTAAAATTTCGTATATTTAGGTTAATTATTAACCCCGCTAATGAAGTAAAAAACGCCCTTAATTGTGCTATTTAATAGTATAAAAAAAGTGTTTGATTAAGAAGAAAAACCAATTATATTTGCGCTCACATTCCTCCTTAGCTCAGTTGGTTAGAGCATCTGACTGTTAATCAGAGGGTCCTTGGTTCGAGCCCAAGAGGGGGAGCAACTTATAATGATATAACCGTTATACTTTTTTAGTGTAACGGTTTTTTTAATAAAAAACTTGATGTAACCTTTGCTTCTCTTAAATTAATATGTTACGTTTGCGTTACATTTAAACAATAATTATGAATCCAGAACTAATTATCCCAATTCTTGCCATAAGTACAGGAATAATAATCCCATTAGCTGTCTTTATTTGGCAATACTATGATGCCAAAGGAAAAAGAGAAACTGTTTTAGAAATCTCAAAACATTTGGATGATCCCTCTAAATTAGAAGAACTATTAAATATTTTTGATGAGAGAAAAAAAGAACCTATTGATTACAGACGTAATGGTGTTATAACAATTTTTGTTGGAGCTGGACTATTCTTTTTAGGTTATTTTTTCGTGGGAAATGTCCTTAAAGGAGTAGGAGCTTTAGTAGGATTAATAGGAGTCGGTACAATGATTGCTGGGTATTTGTATCCTAATACAGAAAAGGAGTTAACTGATGCGGTCAACAAATTTGAAAAAAAATAAGAATGGGTAGAGACCATCAAAAGCTCTTAAATAATTTAGAAGAATTTCGAAAATTGGCAAAGCTAACTCAAGAGGAATTATCAGTAAAGGCTGAGGTCTCCAGAAAGAGCATTAACGCTATTGAGAACGGTGTATATGTCCCATCTACCGTACTCGCCCTAAAGATTTCGAAGACCTTAGATTGTAATGTGGAAGATCTTTTTCAACTTCCTTAGTTAAAAAAACCTAATCCACAAATAGATTGAGCTGTGCTGCAACTTTGAATAATAGGGGGAGCAACTTATAATGATATAACCGTTATACTTTTATAGTGTAGCGGTTTTTTTTCGAAATCTTTCATTGTATAAAGCTATTAGAGACAGCATTTCTTATCAAAATTAATTTTCAATTGCATTCATAAACAACAGAAATGTAAAGAGTTAAGATAATTTATTGTACCTTCATGGGAACTACCTAATTATTTTATAAAATGAAACATTTATTTTTTATAC
>JASFWO010000021.1:0-9065 GCA_050049275.1 Flavobacteriaceae bacterium
TAAAGTGTTGAGGCAGAGTAACCACGTTGGGGTTTTTGTCACGCATTTTTGTTTTTAAATCATAAACCAGAGTTCTATCTGGACGTAATCCTGTGAGCAGACTAATTCGCGATGGGCTACAAATGGCCTGTTGAGTATGATTGTTAAGAAACAAACTTGATTTTCTAGCCAGAAAATCCATATTGGGAGTAATCGCATAATCATCACCAAAACTGCGAATGGTAGGTTTTAAATCATCAACAGCAATAAAAACAACGTTTGGTTTTTGATTTTGCTGACCTATTGCTAATGAAAAACAAAAGAATAGACTAAAGATTAGTTTCATGGGATCAGTATTGAAAATATTATGGGTGCTCTAATTTTTTATGATTTTCTTTATACAAACTAAATTATTTAATGATTCAATTTCTATAAAATATATGCCATTCTTTATATGATAAATGTCATAATCACGATTTTCGCTATCCCATTGTAAAACTTTCTTTCCGTTTATATCTAAAAGAGCAACCCTCTTTAAAGGGAACGGACTTTGGATGATAAACATCTCTTTGATAGGGTTTGGATAAATCTCAAACTGTCCATGTAATTCCTTTGGACTTAAGGTGTTTTGAATAACATTAAAATCATCAAAATAATAAGTACCCTCCGACGCACCACATAAAACTTGGAATTGGAATTCTGAGGTGCCTGCAGGTACTTCGAAGACAAACTCATACGGGTTTTCTGGGTAATTGACATCAAGATTCAGCAATGAGGAAACAGCATAATTAACAGCTCCATTCTTTAAGTACTTTACACGAAGCTTGAACCCCAAATCAGGATCAGATCCTTTTCCGTAAACAGTAAACTTAAGTTGTTTGTTATCGAAGCTTCCATCATTGATAATTACCTCATTAGACAGTATTGCACTGTTGAGGTTATTTGGCTGAGTGACTGAAATTTTGGCTGCATGAGAACCTTGATGTGCAGCAAAAGAGGCATCCTCAAAATTTGCCTCAACAACATTGCCAAATGTTTGAAATGACCAATGGGTATCAAAACCACACTCAAAGTCTATATTTTTTAAAACAGTATTGTTTAAACATACCCGTTCAGAATACGGGGCTAACAAGGCATTTTTTACATTCTCTACCCAAGGTTCGGTTTCAATAACTGTACTTGCTGTGGTTTGCTTTGGCACAAAACTTTCAATATCAAATGCGTCGAAATCGTAAACTATTAATCCAGAATCTTTTCTTAGGTGTATGGCTTTGGAAGATTTACCGCCTGCGTCCCAAGCAGAGAAGGCGAAACCTCTTGAGATAGCTGCATTAGCAACATAGCCATGATAATCAGCACGTGAGTTTGGGTCTGGACCTCCATCTGCAAACCCTGAACTGTTAGAGGATATACTGAGAAGGTCGCCTGATGAATAATTGTATCCATAAGTATTATCTGCTCCAAACTCTCCCAAATAAACAGCAACAGGGGGATTGAAACTGTCCGCCCAGCTTTTGACTATGTCGAACTCAAAGTCTACATTATTTTTATCGGACTGACTTCCCCAATTATTGGTATCGAAAGTGTCATCGCTTGATTTGGTAAAAGAAAATGGGCGGTAGTAGTGAAAGGTGGCTATCAAATAATCGTCATCATTCAAAATTTGACTGTCAATAGTAGTAATCGCCTCATAACTGGTCTTAGTGCCACCTACTAATATAATTTTTCGGGTGATATTGCCTCCACCCGAATTTCTTATGATAGAAACTACTTCATTGTTTATAGTATTCATTTCGGACTCAGAGATGTGAAAATAGGGCTCATTGATGATCTCAAAAACCAAATCATCGCTGTAATCTTTAAAACGATTGGCTACTTGTTCCCAAATGGAATAAAATTTGGTTAAGTCAGCAGCTCTTTTAGCGGAAGAGGGGTGGGTAAATTCACCTTTTGATTCATCAAATGTGTAGATAAATTCAGATTTCAGTCTAGCACCGTGAAAATCAAGAACAATCACTAAATTTTTGCTTAAGCCCCAACCAATGACTTGCTCTAAGCGATCCAAATAAGAAGCATCCACAACAAAATCATCACCAGAACCACCATAAGCAGTATTTGCACTTACTGAAAATTCAGAAGTATCTCCAGTGGTCCGTTCACCAAAAAAATCAATAGGAATGCGCACATTTGAAAACCCCGCCTCTGCGACTTCGGTAAAATACTGCTCAGTGGCTGGTCCTGACCAGTTACCCTCAACAGGAGCACTCAACACATTCCCTAAATTAAGACCTCTACCCATCTTATCAACTAGTTGTTGCGGGGTCTGTTGAGCACTTAAAAAACCTGCTACAAAAATTAGCAGCAGGTTTGTACAAATAGTCAATACGTGACGAGTTGGTCTATTACTTATTATCAGCTTTTTTTCTTGACTCATTACTTAGGCTCATCATTTTACGTGCCATCTTAGGTCCAAACTCTTCAGCTAGTTTTTGTTGTGCGTTTTTATATTCAGCAGTATAAACAGCTTGTTTGTCTTTCTGAGAAGTCAAGTTTTCTGCCTTTATTTTTGCATTTGAATTGTATACTCTAGCGAGCATAACCTCGTAAACAAACTCTTTTTGTGAATCATTAAGTTCCATCTGATCTGCAATATATGTTGAGAACATAGTAGCTCTTTGTATTTGGAATTTAGTGTAATCTTGAGCGTTCATAGACAACATACATCCCAAAATAAATATGGATAAAAGGTGTTTTTTCATCTCTTATTGTTATGTTTTGATTTACTTCTTAATAAATTTTACAGGTTGAGATTCATCAGCCTTTAAAAAATATAAACCTGGTGCTAAATCTTGAATGTCCACTTTATCACTGTTGTAGTTTAGATCAACAGATTTTACAAGACTCCCTGTTATTGAGTAGATATCTATGTTCTCAAGCGATTCAGGTTTGTTGTTTAAAACAACAAAATCTTGAGCTGGATTTGGATATAACGAAATTTGATTGCTACTGAACGTTTCTGAGTTCAGGGTGTTTGTGCCAATCCAAGTGATTTTAAAGTCATCAATAAAGTAATCCGTGCTAGCGGAACCAAATTGGTATAATGGCATAATAGTAGCACCATTTACAGTACCTGCAGAAACGGGTGCAGTTACTTTTCTGGTTACCTCGGTCCACTCACCTGCTGTTAAGGTTTTAACCCCAGAAAAATTGTTCTCACCTGCTACTTTAAAGTTTAGTTGAAAACTTGCAGTATTATTTGATTTTACCCAAACAGATGCCGTGTATTCAATGTATGTGTAGTCTATCCCGCCGACTTTCTGATTTTCATACATTTTTAACCTGTATCCTTTGCCATCATTTAATTTATGAACTATCACACCCCAGTCTGTTTCGTTTGCTGTTGCTGCAGTGGTTACTTTTAGTGAACGATATCCCGATTTTTTTTCAGTTGAGTCATAAGCCCAAGAGCCTATATGATTCCCACCATTGTAGTTCTGAAAATTAAAATGTTCTGAAGCCAACAGAGCGTCTGCTGGGAGTGTTTTTTCATCACCATTAGCCACATTGTTATGCACTGCAAGTTCCATATTTCTTGAAGGGGTACCTGCAAAAAGTTCTGCATCGTCTAAGTAAAAGGTTGCCGCATCATCATCTGTCCAAATGATTGGTTGAATTTGTGAATTTTCAGCCATTAATTTGGAGTACATAACATAATGCCATTCCGTATCATTTAATGTAATGACCTTAGATCTCGGAAAATCGTTTACTCCTCCTGCGGTGACATTGTTACCACCGAGTTTAAAACTTGCCCCTGCAGTTTCAGATTTAATCCAGATACCAAAATGGTAGAACTGTTCATCGGTAACCGTTATTTTGCTGTTGTACCTAAAAACTGTATTTGCAGTTGCGCCTTGGCTTACTACCCATTTTAAAGAGGAGCTCGAGTTTTCGATTACATTGATTGTTTCGACCGAGAGTGTGCCATCAGCATCCCCAGTTGTAAACCCAGTTGTGCCGTTTTCAAAATCACCATTGGTTAGGTAATTATCAGTACTTGAAGTTTGTGAATAGCACAATGCCGTACACAGAAAAATTAAAGAGTATAAATATTTCATAATTAATGGTTTAAATTGTTATTGTTCTTCCGCTGTAAATGCCGATGACGACTCAATTAAAATATTTCTAATAAGCCATTGGCCTTGTATAGGGTCTTTATCAGCCATTCGATATAGTCTAATAAAGAAATAGAGTTTTTGGGTACCTTGTTGTATGTCAACACTTTTATCAGAGATTTTGTTAAAAGTACTTATGTCTGGACCTATAGTTTGCCACCTATGTGTGCCTGACCATGAACTATCATCGGCTTCCATCATCATTTCCCAAGAGTCAGGAGTTAAGGGGGGGTCTGAAGCATCACCAGCTTGGTAACTTGACAGCTCTCTTGCGTGTCTAGCAACAAAGAAATTGTTGTAGCCAAAAGCCTCATAAAAGCTTAATCTCACTTTTTTAATGGAAGCACTTATGGGAACATTGATTTCCATAGCACCATCTTTTCTGTTGGTGTTATTGTTTAGTGTTTGCCACTTGACCACGGGACTTTTTGCCTTTCCATGATTGCCAGTAGAGCCCATGATGCTTTGAGAGCCATTCAATTCATGAAGTTCAATTTGGCTACCAAGAGCAGATAAATCATTTTCATACAAAGGGCTGGCATCCCATCTTTCTTCAATCTGGATATTAAAAACATCTTCAAAAACATATTCGTTTCCAGACGCATTGGTGGCTTTGAGGCTCATGGTATGCATTCCCAATGGAAGCCCAGCATCAGCTGAAATGGAAACTTTTCCTGAGGGATTTTCTATACTAAAAGCAGCTGAAAAATCGATAGCTGTTTCACCTACAGAAAGATCAGGGTCATCATTTAACAAAGATTTTGGAAAAATAATTTCCCATTGTGTGGGTGACATTCCATCTACCACAGGAGAGGCAGTCGAATAGGCAGTATTGGGTGACAAAACTGTTTTGGTAAGTAAGGTAACACCGTCTTGTTGCATCATTTTGAGTGTTGGAGGATCGCCAACATTGACCGTTAACACGTTCTGAGCTTCCAAAATCCCTGCATTGGTCGTCAATCGCACACTGAGCCTGTTTGGACCAGAAGCAGCCCCGTTGACTTTAGAAATGGCTCCAGTTGTAGCGTTTATTTCAAAACCATTGGGAGGCTCTACCAAATCATAGGAAACAGAAGTTATGGCCCCTGTGTTTGAAGTGTCAGTATATGAAACAGTCGCCATGACACCTTGCTCGAAAATCCCTGCATCAACATTATTATTATCTAAGCTCACACTTACTGGAACTGGCAATATTGTGAGTTCAAAAGCTTCACTAAATACTGCCATACCATTGGTGTTTGTAAGACCTACATCAACTGAATAAACGCCTGGTGTGATGCTATTTGCCGAATTGTTATAGATAATAGAACCTGTTTCGGGGGCTACCGAAAAAGAACCTTTAACAAAACTGCTTTCCGTTTTGGAAATCACGTCTAATAAACGAAAACGCATAGGTGTTTCAAATTCTTTTCCTACTGGGGAAACACTTTCAATAGCACCTACAACAGGGTAACTTGTCAAATTTGTGTACGCAAGAGTGCCATCATCAATCGAAATAACTTCTTGCTCATAGCGCTGATAATTATCATCATCCTCACAACTTATTAAAAGAATGACCGATAGTGTAAATATTGGAAATAAGTTTTTTAAAATCTTCATTATTTAGTCATTTATGAGTTCGTTGTTATTAATTTCTAACAGCGGTATTGTAAGCTGCATAACTTCAGACTCTTTATCATTCAATAGTACATCTACTGAAGCTTTAAAATTGGGGTTGTTGTTATGTCTGTTAATAGTGTTTTCTAAAAAATATGCATAACCTCTTCTTTTGTTGTTGTATGTGTCGTGGCCTTCCCCAATGAGCTCAAAGCGATACTCATCCATAATTGCATCTCTAAAACTGTTTTGATCGCCAAGATATCCAGCATGAGGAGTCAGTCCAGAACGATCCAACACTTCTGTCACATAATCCAAAGCTTCTCCATTTTGCAATTCATTTGATATTTCAGCTAGCATTAACAGCAAATCGGCATACCTATATACAATCAGGTTCTGACTATTACACTGGTTGGTATGGGTTTTGTCTTTTTCTGCATGCTTAAACAAATAAGGATGGGCATTACCAAAACCACTTCTAGAGGAATTCGACGGATAAACTCTTACTGTACCTCCAGTGTCAGCGCGTGTGTATTCATGTAAATAGGTAGCATCAAGCCTCGTATCATCGGGATAGTGTGCGACATGATGATCATATACGCTAGCAGATACAGAAAACCAACCAAATGCTTGACCCGCTTTGTATTTCCAAGGGGTATAATTGCGACCCATTTGAGAGTTACATGCATCCTGACTCAACTGTAGCTCAAAAATGGATTCCGTTGAATTTTCGTTGGTGCCATCAAACAACGATGCATAGTCTGAAACAAGTGAGTATGCTCCTGAATTGTAAATGTCTTTAGCTTCTTGATAAGCCAAATTCCAATAATCCATTTCCGTCATATTCTCATCATGCAGTTCTGGATTTGTTGCTATCAACATATATACCTTAGCCAAAAGCATTTTTGCGGCATGTGCTTTTGGAAAGCCAACTCCTGCCGAACCATTCAGAAGTGCTTTGGCTTGTGTGGCATCTTCAATAATGAGTTTATAAACATCCTTTGTGGGCGTCTTTGGCTTATGTATGTTGTCGGAATCGGGAAGGCTTGTCCAAACTGGAATGTCTCCCCAAAGTCGAGTGAGAGAAAAATAACCATATGCACGGGCAAAATATCCGTGACCCACAACATCATTGATTCTAAGTTGATCTGGTTCTGTTGAATTCAAATCAAATGTAGAGTTTGAAATCGCTGTATTAGCTCGCGAAACCAGGCGGTACAACCCGATCCAAGTGTTTTGGTTGTCAACATTTTCGTCTGCCTTCAACTTAATGACCCCATTCATCCAAACAGAGGTAAGTTTATTACCACCTCTACGAGTAACAAACAATCCGGAATATCCGTTTTCAACGAACATACGTTGCTCTTGGGCATTGTAATGAGTTAATGCAGCGTATATTCCATCACGTGCAGCCTCAGAACTTTGTGGATTGTTGTAAAGACTGTTATCCAAAAAAGGTGGGTCTTCATCCAAATTACAAGACATCTGAAAGGCTGCACTTAACAAAAGGCATACAAGGGTTGCCATTGTGTTTATTTTAAATTTATTAACCATAATAAATAATGAATTAGATTGCATGATTCTATAAGTTTAAGTTTAACCCGATCAGAACAGTTTTGGCATTTGGTGGACCATTCCAATCAACCCCATTGATCAAACCATTCCACATAAAGCTTGTAATTTCAGGATCAAAGCCACTGTAGTTGGTAAAGGTTAACAGGTTTTGTCCTGTAACATAAATGTTGGCACTTTTTATTGTATTGTTTTTTGTAATTGGAAGTTCATAACCGATAGTGATATTTTTAAGACGTAAGTAACTGCCGTCTTCGACAAATCTGTCAGAAATCGCTTGAAACTCTGGACCTTCAATGACTTTATAACCAATACGTGGGTGGGTATTCGAGGGATTTTCTGGTCGCCAAGCATTGTGGTAGGCAGCAGGGGTGATGTTTCTAAACAATCCCTCTGCGTTGCCCATTTGAAGGGCATTTCCATTAATTATATCGTTACCATAAACACCATTAACTAATGCCGATAAGGAAAATGATTTATAGCTAAGAGAAAGATTGACCCCAAAGGTATAATCGGGGTTTGGGTTTCCAATAATGGTTCTGTCCAACTCATCGATTTCATCATCACCATTTAAATCAATAATTCGAACATCCCCCGCTTGTGCGTCTCCAATCGGTATGTCCTCTAATTGATAAATACCATCAGTTTTGAAGCCATAAAACAGCGACGTTTCCTCTCCTTCAATAAAAATATTTGCTGGGTATTTAAAATAATTACCTCTACTGACAGAGTTGCCTAAATAAAATCGTTTATCAACATAATTTCCATCAATATTAATGGATGACAGGGATTGTGAGGACAAGCCTTGTATTTGAGTTTTATTGAAGGCAATATTTCCTCCAAAACTGATTTTAAAGTCGTCTGTTTCAACAGGGCTAATTTGAAGTGCAACTTCTAAGCCTTTATTTGATAGCTCCCCTTTGTTTAACAACAAATTGGTAAACCCTGTAGAAGGTGCAATATTGGAGTTTATAAGCAAATCTTTGGTCAGTTTGTCATAAACGTCTACCGTTCCAGAAATTAGGTTGTTTGCTAAAGAAAAATCAATTCCAAAGTTTTGTTGCTCTGTAGTTTCCCAAGTCAATGTGGGATTGGCAATGTTGTTCAAAATCAATGGGACACTGGTTCCATTGTTTGCAGTTCCGTATAAAACACTCGAGTTGATTCCATAATTTGAAAGGGTGCCGTATGCGCCAATTCCATGGTTTCCAATTTGACCCCAGCCCAAACGAATTTTTAATTCATCTATTATGGGAATGTTTTTGATAAATTCCTCACGATCTATGTTCCAAGCAAAGGCCATCGATGGAAAAAACCCGTATCTCGATTCTTCCAAGAACTTAGAAACACCATCTCTTCTAAAACTCGCTGTAAGAATGTATTTGTTGTTAAAAGCATAATTTACACGGCCTAAAACTGAGAAAAGCTTCACCTCTGTATCTAAGTTGGCTAGCGGACTTGAAATTACTTGACCCAAATAGGGCTGTTGAGTAGTTTTTTCTAACGTAACAAAGTCTTGAACCACATAGGTCATGTTTTTGGTGGTTCGTTGGTCGTAAGTCAGCCCCAATACAGCATTGATTCGGTGGTTTCTCCTAAAGGTTCTGTTAAATCTTAGAGTATTCGTAACCTGAAATGATGAAGCTTCTAATTTAGACAATTGAAGTTGTCCATTGGAGTTTTGACCTACATAAGTGGTTAAACCATAGAACCGCCTTCTTTCTTTCGTTCTAATATTACCCCCCG
>JASFWO010000022.1:0-8929 GCA_050049275.1 Flavobacteriaceae bacterium
CAGCCTTTCTGTGTGCCGGTTGGGGTCTGTAATTTTGATATGTTTGAGTTGTTCCAAACGACCTTGCTTGGCATTTCGTAAAGACAAATCAAGAAGTTTTTTCTTTTCACCTTTTTGAGGAACCAAAACCTTGACATTCTCTCCCAAATCTATGGGCAGGGGCAACAATACCTCTTTGGATTTGGAGTTGAACCTTTGTCGCAATTCTACCACAGCAATGCGGAGTAATTCTTGGTCTGTTTCCTCCAATTTTTTTTTGATTTCCATGTTATGAAACCGCACCACTGAACCATAGGAGACCTGTAAATAATTGACAAAAGCCGTTTGTTCATCGGACACCAGTGAACAGACGTCAATTTCGCTTATTGAGGCACTAACCACAGTTGACTTAGATTGATATTGCTCTAAAAGATCAATTTTGTCTTTAAGTTTTTGTGCTTTCTCAAATTCCAACATTCCAGCGGCGTTTTCCATCTTGGTTTTAAATCTGCGAATCGGTTCTCCAAAATTTCCTCTCAACAATGCTCTTATGTCTTCGATCTGGACATCATAGTCAGAAGGGCTTTGCGCACGAACACATGGCCCCAAACAATTGCCAATGTGATATTCAAGACACACTTTGTACTCACGATCAGCAAGTGCTTTTTCACTTAGATCGTAATTGCAGTTGCGTAAAGGGTAGAGGTCATGAATTAAATTCATCAATAAACGTACCGTCTTAAAATTCGTAAATGGCCCGAAGTATTCGGAACCATCTTTCAAGATTTTACGTGTGGTGAACACCCTAGGGAAAGCCTCTTTTTTGATACATATCCAAGGGTAGGTTTTGTCATCTCTTAACAGAATATTGTATCGAGGTTGGTGTTCTTTAATTAATGTGTTTTCCAAAATCAAGGCGTCAGATTCGGTGGGAACCACGATGTGTTTAATCTCATGGATGTTCCGAACAAGGTTTCGTGTTTTTCTAGAATCTAATTGTTTTCGAAAATATGAGGCTACGCGTTTTTTAAGGTTTTTGGCTTTCCCAACATAAATGATACGCCCGTTTTCATCATAATATTGGTACACCCCAGGACTTTGGGGTAAGGTTTTGATGTGAAGTTTTAGGGCTTCTTGCCGCATGCAACGAATTTAATTATTTTATTTGTGTTGTATTCAAGATTGATATGAACAAAACAGCTCTAAGATCTCTGTATCGACAAAAGCGAAAAGCTTTGAGTTCTCTGCAAATCGAGAAGTTACAAAAGCAGATGGAGCAACAATTTTCTGTCATTGACACTTCTGAAGTTTCAGTAGCTCATGTTTTTTTGCCCATTCAAAAGCACAGAGAGGTAAATACTTGGCCTTTAATTAAAAAACTTTGGTCAAATCAAATAATAGTTGCGACGTCTACAACACATTTTGAATCAAAGAGTATGCGACATTGGCTTATCAACCCACAAACCACTTACACGACCAGTCCCCTCGGCATTATCGAGCCCAATTCGACAGAAGAGGTACCCTCAAAAGAAATAGACATAGTATTCGTTCCGCTATTTTGTTTTGATCGAAAGGGTCATCGTGTAGGCTATGGACAAGGTTTTTATGATCGTTTTTTAGCTTCTTGTCGCGATCATTGTCGTTTTGTGGGGCTTTCATATTTTGACCCAAGCCCTGACATTGAGGGCTTATCAAAATACGACATTCCGCTTGATCAATGCATTACACCCACTAAGGTTTATAACTTTTAATCTTTTGGAAAGATTTTTTTGTTGAACACTAACACAATACCTACACCAGTGCTTATAGCTGTATCGGCCAAGTTGAAAACCGGCTCAAAAAAGGTAAAAGTATCCCCACCTATCCATGGCATCCACTCGGGCCAAACCCAAGTAAACATTGGAAACTGTAACATGTCAACTACGTGTCCAAAAAATAGTGGCGCATATCCCCCTTCATCGGGAAGGAATTGAGCGATTTGCCCATAACTGTCTGAAAAAAGCAAACCATAGAAAAGGGAATCTATGATGTTGCCAATTGCTCCAGCAAAAATTAATGAGCCCGCTATTAAAAGCAATTTGTGCTGTTTTTTCTTTAAGGCGTCCCAAAGCCAATAACCGATAACACTTACTGCCCCAAGCCTGAAAATAGAAAGCAATAGCTTTCCTGTGTCTTCTGAAATAAAAGGCAAGAAATCACTGATTTTTGTGCCCCAAGCCATCCCTTTATTTTCAATAAAAATCAAACGAAACCACCCCCAATCAACAATGGCATCTGATCCATATAAGGTTAATGGATAATGGAGTTTGATATATAGTTTAGAACATTGATCAAGAACTAAAACGATAAGGATTAGCCACAGTGCTTTTTTGTGCGTCATTTCCTTACTTCTGCATATTTTTAGCTTCAATGCTTAAGGTGGCATGTGGCACAAGCTTAAGCCTCTCAGCATTGATGAGCTTACCCGTTACTCTACACACCCCATAGGTTTTGTTTTCTATGCGTATTAGGGCATTTTTAAGATCACGAATAAATTTTTCTTGCCTAATAGCCAGTTGGGTATTCGCTTCTTTCGACATGGTTTCTGATCCTTCTTCGAATGCTTTGAATGTGGGCGAGGTGTCGTCTGTACCATTGTTACCATCATTCATATATGCACTTTTGATCAGTTCCAAATCCTTTTGTGCCTTGGTTATTTTTTCTTCAATGAGGGCTCTAAATTCTTGTAGAGCTTTGTCTGAATAGCGGTTTGCTTCGTTTGTTTTCATCTCACTCAATTTTGGTTATGCGTACTTGTGTTTGAATGTCATCAAACGCTAATGCGTCTGAGCTGTCTAAATCATCTTTTATTTCAATATTATTGGCAAGGATTTCACTTTTTATGTAAGCGTCGTTGGCGAGAATTGCTTTTTCTAAAGAATCATTATGCCCGATTTTTACGTCAATCCTGTCTGTTACATCAAACCCTTTGTCTTTTCGCAAGTTTTGAATGCGATTGACTAACTCTCGAGCGATTCCCTCTAGGGTTAGAGACTCGGTTAATGTCATGTCCAGAGCGACAGTTACTCCTTGCTCAGAGGCTACCGTCCAACCCGCAATATCTTTTGAGCGGATGACCACTTCTGAAGTATCTAAAATAGTGTTTTTCCCGTTAATATTGATTTCAATAGAACCTGTTTTTTCAATCATGGCGATTTGATTTGTGTCAAAATCAGCGATGGCTTGAGCCACAAACCGCATGTCTTTTCCGAATCTAGGACCTAATGTTTTAAAATTAGGCTTGATTTCTTTTACCAATATCGAAGATGCGTCATCTAAAATTTCAACTTCCTTAACATTGACCTCTGCAGCAATCAAATCAGAGACGGCCTCGACTTCTTTTCGTTCTTTCGGATCCATGACAGGGATTAAGACCCTTTGTAGAGGTTGCCGAACTTTAATTTTCTCTTTTTTACGAATTGATAAAATCAAAGAAACGATCCGTTGGGCACGTTGCATTTTTAGTTCTAAATCTTTGTCAACGGCATCTGAGTTCACTTTTGGGAAGTATGCCAAATGAACAGAGGAGATGTTTTCTTCCGAAGAGGTGCGATCTAAATCTTGATAAAGCCTATCTGCATAAAATGGCGCAATCGGAGCCATGAGCTTAGCTACCGTTTCCAAACACCTGTATAGAGTTTGATAAGCAGCAATTTTGTCTTGTTCGTAATCTCCTTTCCAAAATCGTCTTCGACACAACCGGACGTACCAGTTACTCAAATCTTCAATCACAAATTTTGAAATCAATCGAGCCGCCTTAGTAGGTTCATAGTCTCCGTACAGAGTGTCCACTGAATCGACCAGACTGTTTAGTTCCGATAAGATCCAACGATCAATTTCAGGTCGTTGATCCAATGGAATTTCATCTTCATTAAACACAAATCCATCGATGTTGGCATAAAGTGCAAAAAAGGAGTAGGTATTATATAGAGTGCCAAAAAATTTCCTTCGAACCTCTGCGATTCCTTCTAAATCAAACTTTAGGTTGTCCCAAGGATTGGCGTTGCTTATCATATACCAACGAGTCGCATCGGGGCCATAGGTTTGAAGGGTGGTAAAAGGATCTATGGCATTGCCCAATCGCTTAGACATTTTTTGCCCGTTTTTATCAAGCACAAGTCCATTTGAAACCACATTTTTGTACGCAATTTGATCAAAAACCAAACTACTGATCACGTGTAATGTATAAAACCACCCACGTGTTTGATCGACCCCTTCAGCAATAAAGTCTGCTGGGAACGACAACCCTTGGTCGATCTTTTCTTTATTTTCAAAAGGGTAGTGCCATTGTGCGTAGGGCATAGACCCTGAATCAAACCACACATCAATAAGATCGGATTCGCGATACATGGGCTTGCCATTATCGCTAACCAACACAACAACATCCACAATATTTTTGTGTAGATCCACTTTTTCGTAGTTGGTATCACTCATGTCTTTAGGGTCAAAGTCTGCAAGTGGATTTTGAGACATAAACCCTTTTTGAACAGATTGAGTGATTTCGTTTTTTAGTTCAGCTACTGAACCAATGATTTTGGTTTCATCTTTGTCTTCCGTTCTCCAAATCGGAAGTGGAATGCCCCAAAAACGAGACCTTGATAAATTCCAGTCGTTGGCATTAGCCAACCAGTTTCCAAATCGTCCCTCTCCTGTAGCCTTGGGTTTCCAATGGATCGTTTGGTTCAGCTCAACAAGTTTTTCTTTTTTGGCACTCACTTTTACAAACCAAGAGTCGAGCGGATAATACAATACAGGCTTGTCTGTACGCCAACAATTTGGGTAGCTGTGTACATATTTTTCGACCTTAAATGCTTTATTTTCTTCTTTTAGGCGAATAGCAATTTCTACGTCCGCTGATTTTTCAGGTGCTTTTCCTTCTTCGTAGTATTCGTTTTTGACATACTTCCCGCCCAAGCTGCCCAATTCTTTCCTAAAACGCCCTTGCAAATCGACCAGAGGAACAAGTTGTTCTTTTTCATCCTCAACCAACATAGGAGGCACTTCAGGCTGAGCTTGTTTAGCGACCATCGCATCATCGGCTCCAAAGGTGGGAGCAGTATGTACAATTCCTGTCCCATCTTCGGTTGTGACAAAATCGCCCCCTATGACTCTAAAGGCATTCTCTGGATGTTGGTGTGGAAGGGGAGCGTCTGACCAAAGTTGTTCGTATCGAGCTTCAATAAAATCAGCCCCTTTATGAAAGCCTTCAACAAAATAAGGGATCTTTTTATCATCCTTTGCGTATTGGGTTAACGCTTCACTCTGCTCTACGAGCACGTATTTGTTCCCCATTTGTTTTTCAACCAAGGCCTTTGCGATTACAATGCGGATTGGTTGGTGGGTGTACTGATTAAACGTTTGAATAATCGCGTACTCAATGTTGGGTCCAACCGTCAGTGCTGTATTAGAAGGCAGCGTCCATGGTGTAGTGGTCCATGCCAAAAAATAAAGAGACACTTCCCCTTTTAGGGGCTCAGGAAGGCTGTCAGAAACTGCCTTAAATTGCGCTGTGACCGTGGTATCAGTTACGTCCTGATAACAACCGGGTTGATTTAATTCGTGCGAAGACAGGCCCGTTCCGGCTTTTGGAGAGTAAGGCTGAATGGTGTAGCCTTTATAAATGAGCCCTTTATCGAAAAGCTGTTTAAGAAGCCACCAAACAGACTCCATATATTTAGGGGTATAGGTTACATAAGGATCGTCCATATCGACCCAATACCCCATCTCTTCCGTCAGTCGATTCCAAACATCGGTATAACGCATAACGGCTTTTTTACAAGCGTCGTTGTAGTCAGTAATTGAAATGGTTTTTCCGATATCTTCTTTTGTGATTCCCAATTCTTTTTCAACGCCCAACTCGATTGGCAGTCCATGGGTATCCCAACCTGCTTTTCGTTTTACTTGGTAGCCTTTTTGGGTTTTGTAACGACAAAAAATATCTTTAATGGTTCTGGCCATTACATGGTGTATGCCTGGAAGTCCATTGGCTGAGGGAGGACCTTCAAAAAAAACATAAGGAGGACGCCCTTCACGAGTATGCACACTGGCTTCGAAAGTCATCTGTTGCTGCCAAAATTCCTGTATTTCTTTAGAAATTTTTGGAAGGTTCAGGTTTGAATACGAAGGAAACTTCATCTTGTCGCAATAAGATGCGAAAGTAACCATTTTCAACCAAAAAATGGTGTCTCTAGAATTCGTAGTCTACACGAAGCATTAAGCTTCTTCCAGGTGCTGAAATTCCAGATGCAAATTCCTTATAATGTGTATCAAAAATATTGTGCCAGTGGGTGCCAACGGTCATTGATGGAGACAGCTTGTAATGGGCGCTGAAATCATAACGACCCCACGATGGAGTTCCTGCATACCGATCTACAATTTCAGAAGCATCTTGGTCGATTAATGGAGTTTCTTCCAGACCATCTTCACCGCCCCAACTGTAGTCGGATGGGTTTTTATTTCCTGAAAACTGATGAGTTATGATGAATGAAAAGGGCTGGTACTCAACACGGACGCTATGATTCCCAAAGAACGGTAAAATAGAAGCCATTGGGGTTTCCTTCTCATGAATTTTACCGTCGGTGTAATTTATACTTCCATCGTAGCGCCAATTTTTTATAGGAGCTATTGACCAAGTGAGGCTGGCACCAAGGAGACGGGCTGAGCCTAAATTAACATTGGCCTGAGTAATCACTTCCTCATCCATAAAGAGAATGGTTTCGCTGTTGCTGGTAGATAGATCAGAAGGAATAAAATATTCGTCACGCCCAATGAAATTGTTTAACAGCGTATAGTATGTGTTGAACTGTATGTATGTTTTCCGATTTTCGAAAAATCGGGTGATACCTAAATCAAAGGTGTATGCATATTCGGGTTTTAAATGGGGATTAGGCACAGAAATTCTGCCTTGGTTTTCTCTAATTTTCCCAATATCGTCAATGTTTGGAGCTCTGAATCCACTAGCCAGCACCCCTCGCCACTCCCATTGGGATGAGGGACGATATACATAACCTACTGAGGCGTTTAGTGCATTGTTTTGATTCTTAGCCATATCCAAACGTGCATCGATCAGCGCTTGATCTTTCCACCTTGCTTCCAAGCGTGTATGGGTGAGTCTCATTCCTAGGTCCAAGGTGCTTTTTGGGGATAAATCTATTCGATAGTCTCCATAACCAGCAAGGGTGGTATAGGAGCTTCCATCGCTAGGATATCTGGATGGAATAGGGGTTTTAGAATCCAGATTAACAATACGATTATGAAAAATCTGTAGTGATTGGCTAAAGGCACTAGACCGTAACTGATTATGAGTAAATTCAACTCCGTATGCCAATTTTCTCCCTTGTCTGGTATCAGCTAAAAGATCTACGTTGAGGCTGAAAACATTTAGTTTTTCAATTTGACTCTCTCGATTTAAACTTCCGAACTTTCTTTTAATCCTTGACTCCTCTAGATTTTGGTAGGCCCATGTGATGGTCCCCTCTCGAAGCCATTTAGAGGATGTGTTAAAAACATATTGTGGGGAAATCAACAGTCGTTTTTGAGGCCCGTAGTTCCATTCGGCATACCTCAAAGAACCCTCTCGTCTTTCAGCTAGTTTGTCAAAACGTGGAATATCCGATGAGATGGAATACTGCATGTTGAGTAACCATTGGTTGTCATTGCGGGATTGAAAAACGATTTTTTGTAAAACATCTAACTGCTCATAAGCGGAGTTGCGTTGCAGATTTTGGTCGGGATTTAGAGATTCGGCGTCATAAAATTGAGTTTTTGTGTTCTTAGAGTATGTGGGTACCAGTCCCCAATCCTTATGACCATGATTTCTTAGTCTTCCCATATATAGGTCACCGAATTTCGAAAAACTTACACTGCTTAAACTAGCCCACTTCTTGTTGCTATGGCTGATATCAATATGGTTATTGGTGTGCAATTGACGAAAATCATAACCATGAGATAATTTAACACTCCAAGGTTTTAACAAACCAATTTTTGGAGTTTTGGTATAGTAGTGAACCACACCTCCTAAAGCATCCGATCCATATCCAACAGATGAAGGACCATAAATAACTTCAGTTCTTGCTAAGGTTTGCGGATCAATTGTGATGGCATTTTGAAGATGCCCTGATCGGTAGATGGCATTGTTCATTCGTATTCCATCCACAACCAAGAGAATCCTATTGGCCTCAAGACCACGTATGACAGGGCTTCCACCCCCACCTTGAGATTTCTGAACTCGAAGTCCAGATGCTGCTTGAAGTACATCTGCACTGGTTTTGGGACTCATCTGTTGAATGTCATGTTGTCCGATGATGGCCACCTGTTTTGAGACTCGTTTTCGTTCATCTTTGCTACGTGCGACAGAAAGCACAATTTCGTTGAGTTGTTGAGTATCGGGGAAGAGACGAATACGTTTTTTGTTTAAGAACTCTCTTGTGTTTATTGTGATTGACTCATAGCCAATATGCGATAAATATGCTTTGGAGCTTTTTCCGAACCCATCGGTAGAGAAAAACCCATTTTGATCGCTGATTTGTTGTTGTGTTTCTGTGTAGATTCGAACATCTTCAATTGGGTGCCCGGTCACTGCATCTACCACTTGAATCTGTTGCCCATATGAGAAGGTAACAGCAAAAACCCCCCAAGCAAACAACAATAAATCAGTCGTAAATTTCATATAGCACATTCAAAGACCTAGGGTTAGAAAACCCATATACATGTATTTTGTAGTAATTCATAAGTGTGGAGAGCAGTTGTTTTTTTTGTTGCCCCGTTACTGATATTGATTGCATTGTATCAAATTTTGTGCCTAAAAATTGTTTCAGCAACTTATTTATGTTTTTTTCAGCAACTGTATGATCGTTTAGATAGGAAATAAATTGCCCGTTTTCTACATCAAAAAAATCTTGTTCAATAGTAC
>JASFWO010000023.1:0-8875 GCA_050049275.1 Flavobacteriaceae bacterium
ATTTTGCTTACAGACATTTAGGTCCTAGATCCCATGAGGTTAAAGAAATGCTCACCGAAATTGGAGCAGATTCAATTGAAGATTTGTGCAATCAAACAGTTCCGGAAAGTATTCGTGTAAGCAAATCAATGCAACTGCCTGAACCAATGTCTGAAGCACAATATGCTCAACATATTCAAGAACTAGGAGAGAAAAACAAAACTTTCAAAAGTTACATAGGCTTAGGATATCACCACACACACTTACCGGCAGTAATTCAGCGAAACATTCTTGAAAACCCAGGTTGGTATACGGCCTATACTCCTTATCAAGCAGAAATTGCCCAAGGTCGCTTAGAGGCTGTTCTCAATTTTCAGACCATGATTTGCGAATTAACAGGCATGCCTCTAGCCAACGCGTCTTTGCTCGACGAGAGTACTGCAGCTGCCGAAGCAATGACGATGCTCTATGCCCTTAGACCTAATGATCAGAAGAAAAAGGGGTTGCATCGGTTCTTTGTTGATGAAAATGTGTTGCCACAAACATTGGCTGTCTTACAAACTAGGTCTGCTCCGTTGGGAATTGAATTGGTTATAGGCAATGTATCTGAAATAAACCATTCTGAATCCTACTTTGGAGTCTTGGTGCAATACCCTGGGAAATATGGAAACATTTGTGACCTTAAGAAAGTACTTGAGACCGTTCATGCTGCAAACTCCAAAACAGTAGTCGCTGCAGACCTGATGAGCTTGGTATTGTTAGAAGCACCCGGTGTTTATGGCGCAGATGTGGTTGTCGGAAATTCACAACGATTTGGCATACCGCTAGGGTATGGTGGGCCACATGCTGGTTTTTTTGCTACTAAAACAGAATATAAAAGAAGTGTTCCAGGAAGAATTATTGGAGTCACTCAAGATCTATCAGGTTCCTATGCTTTACGCATGGCCCTACAAACCCGTGAACAACATATCAAACGTGATCGAGCTACTTCTAACATTTGCACAGCCCAAGTATTGTTGGCTGTTATGGCGGCTATGTATGCAGTACATCATGGCCCAAAAGGAATTCGACAAATTGCAGAAAAAATACACCAAAGAACATGTGCTTTAAATCATATGTTAGGGCAGTTAGGCGTCATTGTAAAAAATAAAGACTTTTTTGACACCCTATTTATTGAAACTGATTCCGAAAAAGTACGAGAAAAAGCCTTAGAGGCTGGAATGAATTTTCATTACATAAATGCGAATCATTTAAGTATTTCACTCAATGAAACTACAGAACTCGATGATGTTATAAAAATTTCTGAGGTTTTTAAAAATGCTTTGGGTATTGATGTTTCGTTGGACGCTCCAAGAGCTACCGAAAGTAGGATTCCAAATAGCCTTAGACGAAAAAGCCCTTATCTGACTCAAGAAGTTTTTAATAAGCATCAATCGGAAACTGCATTGATGCGCTACATAAAAAAGCTGGAGCGCAAAGATCTTTCCCTAAACCATAGTATGATTCCTTTGGGTTCTTGTACTATGAAACTCAATGCCGCCTCACAGCTTCTTCCTCTTAGCACTTCAAATTGGAATAGCATTCATCCTTTTGCGCCCACTGACCAAGCCCATGGGTACCAAATAATGCTTTCTGAACTCGAAAATTATCTTAATGAAGTAACTGGTTTTTCTGGGACTTCCCTTCAACCCAACTCAGGGGCACAAGGTGAGTTTTCAGGACTCATGGTCATACGTGCTTACCACCATGCTCGCGATGACCAACACAGAAACATATGCTTGATTCCTTCCTCTGCCCATGGCACCAATCCTGCATCTGCAGTCATGGCAGGAATGAAGATTGTGGTTGTTGGAACAGACAAACACGGAAACATCAATCTAGAGGATTTGCGTCAAAAAGCAGAAGAACATGCAGATCACTTAGCAGCGCTGATGGTCACTTACCCTTCTACACATGGTGTTTTTGAGTCCTCAATTAAGGATATTACAGAAATCATTCACCGATATGGAGGGCAAGTTTATATGGATGGAGCAAACATGAATGCTCAAGTTGGACTGACCAATCCGGCCATTATTGGTGCAGATGTATGTCATCTCAACCTACATAAAACTTTTGCCATCCCACATGGTGGAGGCGGACCAGGTGTAGGACCCATTTGTGTTGCCGAGCACTTAGTTCCTTTTTTACCCAAACATCCTATGATGGAAAAAACGTCGGAAAGCAGCTCAACCATCTCTGCAGCACCTTGGGGATCTGCTTTGGTATGTTTGATATCATATGCCTACATACGAATGTTGGGAAGCGAGGGACTGAAAAAAAGCACTGAACTGGCCATTTTAAATGCCAACTACATTAAAACCAAACTCGAAAAACATTATCCAATTCTATATTCAGGAGAAAAAGGCAGAGCAGCTCATGAATTTATCATAGACTGTAGGCCCTTTAAAGAAAAAGGAATCGAAGTGATTGACATTGCCAAACGACTGATGGACTATGGGTTTCATGCTCCTACAGTTTCTTTTCCAGTGCCTGGGACCATGATGATAGAACCCACTGAGAGTGAAAACAAAGAAGAGTTGGATCGGTTTTGTACAGCCATGATATCAATCAGGTTCGAAATTGAAGGCAGTGATAACCAACAAGTTGATAACATCTTACGCAATGCCCCACACACCCTTGAACTCATCACCAATGACAAATGGGAGTATCCCTACAGCAGATCTGAAGCAGCTTATCCTCTGGAGTTTGTTCGTGATAATAAGTTTTGGCCAAGTGTCAGACGTGTCGATGAAGCATTTGGGGATCGTAATTTAATATGCACATGTGCGCCTATTTCCACCTATGTTTCTGAGAAAGAAAATGTTTAGATTGTTGATTTTCAGGTTATTACGATTTTAAACACTTCACAATCTTATAAAAAACTATCTGTTGGGCGTCGTAGTCATTCAACAGGTCGAATCAAACACCATTCAAATCTGATTAGCTTTGAACATAATGACATAACCATACCATGCGTATTAAAATCATAGGCACTGGGAGTTATATTCCCGAACAAATCACAACCAACGAAGATTTTTTACATCATAGTTTTTTGAATTCGGATGGTTCAGCTTTCGAGGTTAAAAATGATGTTATTATAGAAAAGTTTAAATCCATTACAGGTATTGAAGAACGACGTTATGCTAAAGAACATCACACAGCAAGTGATCTTGCGTTTTTTGCCGCTGAAAAAGCCATACAAGATGCTCAAATAGACCCTGAATCACTGGATTATATTATTGTAGGACATAATTTTGGTGATGTGCATTCGGGGCAATTGCAATCCGATATGCTACCCGCTTTAGCAGCACGTGTCAAACAGAGTTTGGGAATCAAAAACCCAAAGTGTGTGGCCTATGATATTATTTTTGGATGCCCAGGCTGGGTCGAAGGGATGATTCAGGCACAGGCTTTTATAAAAGCTGAGATGGCACAGCGATGTCTTGTGATTGGGACAGAAACCCTTTCTAGAGTAGTGGATTCTAACGACAGAGACTCTATGATATTTGCTGATGGAGCAGGTGCAGCGATTGTTGCTCGCTCTAACGAAACAGGGGGTATTTTATCACATGAGTCCGCTACTTATACACAAGACGAAACTTATTACATATATTCAGGAAAGTCCTACCATCAAAACGCTAACAACACACAGTATATCAAAATGCATGGCCGAAAGGTCTATGAATTTGCTTTAAGCCATGTACCTAAAGCAATGAAAGCCTGTCTTGACAACAGTGGCAAATCCATCAAAGACCTAAAAAAAATATTTATTCATCAGGCCAACGAAAAAATGGATGAAGCGATTGTTAAACGCTTTTACAGACTTTACAGAGAACCTGTGCCAGAAAATGTACTTCCAATGAGCATCCAAAAACTAGGAAACAGCTCTGTTGCTACCGTACCTACACTCTATGACATGGTACTCAAAGATCAATATCCAGAACACAAGCTCGAAAAGGGAGATTTGATCATCTTTGCAAGTGTTGGAGCTGGAATGAACATCAATGCCATCACTTATCAGCTTTAAATATTTAAGAGTCAATTTCAGTTTTCGACACGCCACTCCTTTGAGTCGTTTGATTGTAAATATTGAACATTAAGAATCCTAATATTTTTAATGTTATGTTTTTTTAAGGGTTCTATCTTAAAGCGAACATTATTTTTTAAATTCGTAAGGTGAATATGCTCAAACATATAGGCCAATATTTTCTGATGATTCGCATGATTTTCATAAAACCTACCAAAGGGAAAATTATGCGAAAACTTATTTTTAAAGACATTCATGATCTGATCATTGGTTCACTATGGATTGTTGGCTTTTTATCTTTCTTTGTTGGCGGAGTGGTTTCAATACAAACAGCGCTTAATATTGAGAACCCACTAATTCCAAAAAACTTAGTAGGTTTTGCGACTCGACAATCAGTAATTTTAGAATTTGCTCCAACCTTTATGTCGATTATTTTGGCAGGTAAAGTCGGATCCTTTATCACTTCTAGTATCGGAACCATGCGTGTCACCGAACAAATCGATGCTCTTGAGGTGATGGGTATCAATTCTATCAACTATCTAATTTTCCCCAAACTCATTGCGATGATGTTATTGCCTTTTGTGATAAACTTGTCCATGTTTTTAGGAATATTCGGGGGTTGGGCTGCCACTATCTATGGCGGGTTTTCGAGCAGCGCAGACTTTATTGAAGGAATTCAGTTAGATTTTAGACCTTTTCATGTGGTTTATGCTTTTATAAAAACATTTTTATTTGCCATGATTTTAGCGACCATACCGTCATATCATGGATATTACATGAAAGGTGGCGCACTAGAGGTGGGCAAGGCCAGTACCGTGGCTTTTGTTTGGACTTCAGTTGTAATCATCGTCGTCAATTATTTTGTAACACAAGTTTTATTAGCTTAAAAATGATTCAGATAGAACAACTTAGCAAATCATTTGACGCAAATTGTGTGCTTAACAAGGTTTCAACAACATTTGAGCAAGGGAAAACCAATTTGGTAATTGGTCAGAGCGGTTCAGGAAAAACGGTTTTGCTAAAATGCCTGTTAGGTTTGATTACTCCTGATTCAGGTGAAATACGCTTTCACAACAACGCTTTTTCAACAATGAAAGATGAAGAAAAAAGAATATTGCGAAGAGAGATTGGTATGGTCTTTCAAGGCAGTGCCCTTTTTGATTCTATGAGCGTGTTAGACAATGTCATGTTTCCCATGCGACTGCTCACTAACCTGAACGAAGCTGAGATGCGTGATCATGCTGAAAAAGTCATACAACGAGTCAATCTAGTTGATGCAAACAACAAACTACCTGCAGAAATTTCTGGAGGGATGCAAAAAAGAGTTGCCATAGCCAGAGCGGTTGTAATGCGACCCAAATATTTGTTTTGCGATGAGCCCAACTCGGGATTGGATCCAAAAACAGCCATGGTAATCGATAATCTTATTCAAGAATTGACACATGAATTTAACATCACGACTGTGATCAACTCACACGATATGAACTCGGTCATGGAGATCGGAGAAACCATCTTGTTTCTAAAAGACGGGAAAAAGGAGTGGCGTGGCACTAAAGATGATATTTTCAAAACCGACAACAATGCGGTAACAGATTTTGTCTATTCTTCGGAGCTCTTTAAAAAAGTGAGAAAGCTGTACTTGGATCAGTAGTTTTTCGAATTGAGTTCGAAGGGTTGATTTTCCATTTTAAGATTGAGCCAGTTTTTTAGGCGTAAGGTTTCGTTTGAAATCACAATGCTGTCCAATCCCATTTTCCATTCGACTCCGAAAACCATAAGAGTGTCTATGGTATCAAAATTTGAGCGATAGGTATAAGCATAGCTCACCCCTGCCACATTGGGACTAATAACTTGCATTTCTTTAGCGATTTCAGAAAATGAAATGTTTTGGCGTATATCACCAGACAACTTTTGAACCTCATTTTTTAATTGAGTGATTTGCTGCTCTTTTTGTATCAAATCTAAAGAATCACGCTTACGGAGCTCTTTCAGGTAGCGTTGTGAATTCACCAAGTCAGATTGTCTTTCCTGTTGATTGATAATCAGCTGGGTTTGAGAAAGCGCATCATAGGTTTTCATTCGATTTTGAAGTAGTGATACAACCTCTGGCGCTAGGGGGTCCATCCCAAATGTGTTAATGACCACTTTTGAAGCTTCTTTTTTATATTCTATTCGTGCGGTTTGTTTCAGATAATCAGAATGTGGAAGCCCATGTAATTCCTTATCTAGAAAAGATATTGCTGCAGCCTGAAATTGGCTTTTTTGCAACACATTAATAAAAGTGAAAACTGCAGGAATGATCATTAAGATGGCCAAAAGAGTCGCCATTCTAGAAGTATATTTTCTCTTCTTGGCATTTGCGTACTGTGTCATGGGGAAGCGTAAAAGCTTGACCACCAAATAAGCAGCTAAAGCAATAAAAATCGTATTGATGGTGAATAAATACAACGCACCCAAAGCATAAGCCACATTACCTTGAGCCAATCCATACCCAACAGTACACAATGGAGGCATCAGCGCTGTTGCAATGGCTACTCCAAAAATCACAGAAGCGATCGTTCCTTTTTTCGTACGTGCAATAATCAAAGCCAATCCCCCAAAAAAAGCAATCATTACATCTCTAATGTCAGGGCTTACACGAGCTAATAACTCACTGGACTCTTCACGCAATGGAAACAAAGCAAAAAACAAGGTTGCAGTAGACACACTTAACAAAACCATCACCAAAAAATTGATCAACGAACGACGCAAAGTTTCAACGTCATTTAGAGCCAAAGAAACTCCGAATCCTAAGACGGGCCCCATAAGCGGTGCAATAAGCATCGCTCCGATCACCACAGCAGTAGAGTTTGCATTGAGCCCGATAGAAGCCAAAAAAATAGAACAAATCAAAACCCAAGCTGTAGCACCCCGAAAGGGAATATCTGCTTTGATGGCCTCTAAAGTGGATTTGTAATCTGTGTCTTTTCGGAACGACAACAATAGCTTTAAAAACTCAAGTGCACTTTTAAAAAATCCTTGAGCATCACGTTGTACATCGGCTTTGGCTAATGAGGTTTTATCGTCTTCAAAATTAAATTTTGACTCCATCATTATTTGGTTAGTTATTCATCTGGACAAACCTCTACTTTGCAATGAGATGCAAATAAGAAAGTGCGTCCTGTACTTACTTCTTCACAAGCGTATCGTTTTCTACGCAACGCTCCTAAAATATAAACTTTTTTGTTAGGCATGGTAAAACGAGTGCCTTTTTCTAACTCAAAAATATAAGATTTGTTATTATCAGCATCAAATTGGGTCAAAGCCAAAGCCAATGTAGGATCCGCATCTAGTGTCGCTTTAGGGTTGATCATATGAGCTGCTAATGGCTTGATTAAAGACTCAGGAAACACCTCTCCCCCAATAAAGGGAAGCATAAGTTCTTTAAAAGTATTCTTCCAATGAGAACCATGGGGATTCCTAAAGTGACCTACTTTTAGAAATACCTTCCAATGGGCCCACTCGTGAACAAATGTGATCAAAAACCTGTACGGGTTGTCCATAAGGTTGATTGAAATTTGAAAGTCACCATTGGACAATCTTCTAAAATCTCCATGTTTGGTTTTTCGTGGACCTGTTACCCGAACAATTACAGAATCGTTTGAAATCATAGCCCGACACAAAGATTCAGATCCTTCTGGAAGAAGTTTGTAGAAAGATGTCATGGGTTTGAACTACTCAACGGCAACACCTTACCATTGTAAAAGAGATGTCCATTTAGAGCAAAATCGGCTATATAAGATGCCATTTGATCCGCATCTAGGGGTGCTTTATAACCTGGAAATGCTTCTTCAAGCATTTCGGTCTGAACAGCTCCTAAGGCCAACGCATTGACAGAAGGGCCATGGTCTTTGAATTCTTCGGCCAATAACTCTGTCAAAATACCTAAAGCACCTTTACTGCTGCTGTAAGCGGCCAGACCAGGGAATTTAGAAGTACCGTTTATACCCCCCATACTACTAATGTTAACAATATGAGTTTGAGGAGTCAGAAGGGGTAACAAATTTCGAATTAGGTTGGCCACGCCAAACACATTGACTCTGTAAACAGATTCAAAGTCTTCTGCTGTGGTTTCAGAAAAGGGTTTGTTTACAAGAAGGCCTGCATTGTTAATCAATACATCAAAGGTCTGATCGTCAAATGATGAGATCCAATTTTTAATCTCTTGCTCATTGCCTATGTCTAAAGAAACTGATTCTACATCTGGCAATTGCGAAAGTTCTGTTGTGTTTCGAGACAACGCCCAAACACGATGTCCTTGACTTTTAAAAACATCAACGAGCGCACGACCTATGCCACGACTGGCCCCGGTGACTATGATGTTTTTTGAAGTTTTAGACATGTTTTTTATATCAACAACCTAATAGGCTGCTCAATGTATTCACGAAGTGTCTGTAAAAATTGTGCTCCAGTAGCACCATCAACTGTTCTATGGTCACATGCCAAAGTAAGCTTCATTGTGTGTCCTAGGACTACCTGACCTTCTTTGACAACAGGCTTTTGAACGATGGCACCTACCGAAAGAATTGCAGAATTTGGTTGATTGATAATAGATGTAAATTCACTTATACCAAACATTCCTAAGTTGGAAACCGTAAAAGTGCTCCCATCCATCTCAGCAGGGGTTAATTTTTTATCCCGAGCGCGAACTGCATAATCTTTTACTTGAGACCCTATTTGCGGCAAAGGGAGCTCATCTGCAAAACGTACAACAGGGACAACCAAACCATCGCTGACTGCAACCGCGACTCCTATATGGACATGATGGTTGAGTTGCATGCGATCATCAAA
>JASFWO010000024.1:0-8823 GCA_050049275.1 Flavobacteriaceae bacterium
CTCGACCTGTTCCATGAACTGAGGAGGGATTGCCAAATTGGTTCGCTAAAACCTTTTGCATTCGGGCAACGACCTCGGGCAACAGAGGTGTAGTTGCAGCATTATCAAAGTAGATTGGGTTCATTTAATGGATTTTGGGGGTTTAGGTTTCAAACTTTTTTAGGGTTTCAATAATAATATCTAGACAGGTCAACAATTGTGACTCTGTAATGGTCAGAGGAGGAGCAAATCGGATAATATTTCCATGAGTGGGCTTAGCTAGCAAGCCGTTTTGCATGAGCGCCATACAAATATTCCAAGCAGTATCGCTTTCAGGACTGTCGTTTATAACAATGGCATTGAGGAGACCTCTACCACGCACCAAACTCACAATTTGACTTTGATCAATATAATCTTGTAATTTAGATCGAAAAATAGTTCCTAAATGCCTCGCATTTTGAGACAACTTTTCGTCTCGAACAACTTCAAGAGCTGCTACGGCGACCGCACTGGCAATCGGATTTCCACCAAAAGTACTGCCATGTTCTCCTGGTTTTATGACAGACATGACCTCTTTGTTTGCCAATACTGCAGAGACTGGATACACACCTCCGCTCAAGGCTTTTCCTAGTATCAGCACATCTGGACGAGCATAGGTACTCTCTTGCTGTTGGCAAGATTGGGTGCAACTGCACGCTCCGCACACAGCCAACAAAGAACCCGTACGACCAATTCCTGTCTGAATTTCATCTGCCATAAACAAGACATTGTATTCCTGACATAGGTCACGTACCTTTTTCATGTAATTTTCATCAGGAGTATACACGCCCGCTTCCCCTTGAATGGGTTCAACCAAAAAACCAACTACATTCGGGCGTGATTCAAGCACTTTTTGAAGGGCTGCGGGATCATCGTAGGGAATGGACACAAATCCAGGGGTATAGGGCCCAAATTCTTTGGTTGCCACGGGGTCATGTGAAAAAGAGATGATGGTGGTAGTTCGTCCGTGAAAATTATTGGAACAGACGACAATCTGAGCCTGATTTTGTGGAATGTTTTTTTTCTGATATCCCCATTTTCTAGCCAGTTTAATGGCGGTTTCAACAGCTTCTGCACCGGTGTTCATTGGCAGCAACATATCAAAACCAAAATATTGAGTGGCCATTTCTGCGTAAGGAGCAAATTTGTTGTTATGAAACGCCCGTGAAGTGAGCGCTAAAGTTTGTGCTTGTTCTATGAGTGCATTCGTTATTTTTGAATGACCATGACCTTGATTAACCGCAGAATAAGCAGAGAGAAAGTCAAAGTATTTTCTTCCCTCAACATCCCATACATACACACCCTCACCACGCTCTAACACCACAGGAAGGGGATGATAATTGTGTGCCCCATATTGGTGCTCTCCGTCTATAAATGCTTGTGTATCTGCAAGAGTTGTTTGATTCATTTCAAGGATTTGATACGAAGGTAATCAAATCCTAAAAAATTAGAAAAAAATTAGATAGACATCCCAAAAATTCGCTCAATTTCAAAAAGCAATTTTTTGTACCTTCCTCTTGGAATGCCCAGCTTAAAACCATTTGACATCACACAAACGAAATTGCCTTTTTTCTGAATTCGAGCAATTTCGCGAATGTTTATAATAAAGGAGCGATTGAGTTTATAAAATACATCTGGGTCTAAAATTCGCTCAATTTTATTGAGTGCCTGGGAACTATGTTTTATGGTTTCGTCTCGCATCATTATAGCCGATTTGGCACTCTCTTCATAAATAGATTCTATAAAGACTATGTCTTTAACAGGGACAAATTCGATCTCTTTTTTATGCCGTACCGGAATTGATTGATGTAGGGTGTAGTTGTTATTAGCAAACCTGCCTATAGCTTTTGCCTCAAATATAGACTGCTCGTGTTTTGAAACCCGGTCTTTAATTTTCAGCACTGTGTCTTGAAGGTCTTGAATCTCGACAGGCTTCAACAAATAATCTACAACTTCATACTGAATGGCTTTCAATGCAAACTCACCATGTGCTGTACACATCACAACATGCAAGTGGCTGTAATCAATGTTATCGAGTAAATCAAAGCCACTTCCATCATCTAGTACAATGTCCAAGAAGAGGATGTCTACAGAATTATCTTTTAGATAAGATTCCGCTAGTTTTCTACGACTGAATTCTCCTTCAATTTCGAGATCGGGACAATATTTGTTGATATAGTAGGACATCAACTCAACATTGCGTGGTTCATCATCAACAATGACACATTTCAATTTTTTCATGGTATTTTTGTTAAAAAGCCTTTACGTCTGACAAAATTGTTTGTTAATTTAATAAATAATTGGCGGATTTATTTGTCGTTAGTAGGTTTTTAGGGTTTCATAACAAACTTAATAAAAAATGAAATTTATTGATAGTACCGCAAATCCTAAACTGAGGGAAATTAATGGATTGATGACCAAAACAGGCCTTCGAAAGAAAAGCGATTTGTTTGTCGTTGAAGGACAAAGAGAACTCAATCGAGCGATTCAATCGGGCTTTGTGGTCAAAGAACTTTACTGGTGCCCTGAAGTATGGGGCCCAAGTCATTTCGAGTCTTGGATAGAAAAAACTTCTACGAAGGCTCCTGTGATTGGATTATCAAAAAAAGCTTACACCAAAATATCATATCGCAGCCATTCGGAGGGTGTGATTGGTTTGTTATTCAAAAAGAATTTTTCACTTGCCACACTTGAACCCATTGGAGACAATCCAGTCATATTGGTTGTTGAACATTTAGAAAAACCTGGAAATCTAGGGGCTATACTTCGAACTGCAGATGCAGCCCGTGTGTCCTGTGTATTGGTCGCTGAGCCCAAAACGGATCTTTACAATCCGAATGTCATTCGGTCTAGTGTAGGAGGTTTTTTTTCTGTTCCTATTGGAGTAGGCTCAAATGCTGAAGTTTACGAATATTTGAGTGAAAAAAACATACATTTATATGCAGCTTGTTTGCAGGGTGCTACAGATTACCATAAAGAAGATTTTTCTTCACCCACAGCAATTGTAATGGGCACAGAAGATACTGGGTTAAGTACATTTTGGAGAGAACGCGCCGACAAAATCATTAAAATTCCCATGGGGGGTATTGTTGATTCGATGAATGTTTCTGTTGCAAGTGCGATCTTGATATATGAAGTTTTACGTCAACGGGATTTCAATCATTAAATCAAAGGAATTTCTTATTTTTAGGGTATGGCTACAACTGTAGATGTATTAGAAGAAAATGCACAGATTGCTAAAGCGTACAAAGAGCTTTTGCGTTCGAGCTATCAAACCCTAAGTGCTGCCGACAAAAAATTGATACGTTTGGCCTTTGACACTGCTGTGGATGCCCATAAAGATCAAAGAAGAAAAAGCGGAGAGCCCTACATCATGCACCCTATTGCTGTGGCCAAAATCGTTGCTGATGAAATCGGGTTGGGAGCTCACTCTATTGCAGCCGCCTTACTTCATGATGTCGTTGAAGACACCAACTACACGATCAATGATATCGAGCAACTGTTTGGTCCGGTGGTTGCGAAGATTGTTGATGGTTTAACCAAAATTTCTAGTCTAAAAAAAGACAAAAACGTGTCTTTACAGGCTGAGAATTTCAGAAAAATGCTCCTAACCTTAAATGATGATGCTCGTGTCATTATTATCAAAATTGCAGATCGCCTTCACAACATGCAAACTCTCGGCGTTATGGCCGAGGAAAAACGTGCCAAAATCGCATCAGAAACCCTATATATCTATGCTCCTTTGGCTCATAGAATTGGCATGTATAACATCAAATCTGAGCTGGAAGACTTGGGCTTAAAACACACTGAAGTCGAAGTGTATAATGACATCAAAAATAAAGTAGAAGATAGTCTTAAGGGTCATGAAGGTTTTATTCAGGAATTCATTTCATTGGTGCAAAAAAATCTAAAAAAAGAAAAGCTCAAGTTCAGTATTGAAGGTCGTCCAAAATCGGTTTATTCTGTACGCAGAAAAATGGCGATGAAAAATCTTTCCTTCAATCAGGTTTTTGATCTATTTGCCATTCGAATTGTCTACAAATCAACTCCTGAGCAGGAAAAGTTTTTGGCTTGGAAGATTTATTCTATCATTACAGATCACTTCCGACCAAACCCTTTGCGACTTAGAGACTGGATATCCGCTCCAAAATCTACCGGATATGAAGCATTGCACATTACGGTAATGGGGCCAAAGGGCAAATGGATTGAGGTCCAGATTCGATCTGAACGCATGCATGAGATTGCTGAAAAAGGTTATGCCGCACATTTTAAATATAAACATGGAAACCAAGACGAAAAAGGGCTCGAACTATGGCTGAATCGTCTTAGGGAAGTGTTAGAAAACCCCAATCCTAATGCGGTTGATTTTGTAAAGGACTTTAAACTAAACCTCTATGCCAGTGAGATATTTGTGTTTACTCCCAACGGGGAATTGAAATCATTGCCCAAAGGGGCAACCCCTATTGATTTTGCTTTTAGCATCCACACGGAGGTTGGGATGCATACAAGGGGCTCTAAGGTAAACGGAAAGATTGTTCCCCTTAGCTATGTGCTCAATAGTGGAGATCAAGTTGAAATTATTACCTCTGAAAAAGCAGCTCCTAATCCCAACTGGCTGGACTTTGTGATCACCTCCAGAGCTCGGGCTAAAATCAGGGCTTCACTAAGAGAAGAAAAGAAAAGAATTGGTGAAGAAGGAAAGGAGATTTTGCGTCGCAAGTTGAGGCAAATGAAATTTAAGTTTAATGAAAAAACCATCAACAGTTTAGTTGTTTATTTCAAACTCAAAACCAGCCTCGATTTGTTCTATCGCATAGGGATTGGCACGATTGATAACCCAAAACTTAAAAAATTTGCTGCTGATGAAAACAATCGCTTTTTCCAGTTTTTTAGAAGGCGTGTCAGCAATAAACCCAATACATTGGAAGCAGACCAAGATGTTGTTACTGCTAACTATGACCAACTTGTATTTGGAAAGGCTCAAGAAAGACTCGAGTATAAACTGAGCCCCTGTTGTAATCCAATCCCTGGAGATGATGTGTTTGGTTTTGTAACAGTGGGTGACGGAATCAAAGTACATAAAAGTGAATGCCCCAATGCCATCACCCTGAGAGCCAATTATGCATACCGTATTATTAACGCAAAGTGGATAGATTCTACTCAAAGTGAATTTACCGCCAAACTTTTATTGTCAGGATTAGATGATATTGGACTTGTAAATGAGGTGACTCAAATCATTTCTACACACAACAACATCAATATCAAAAGGGTGTCATTCGATTCGAATGATGGTGCTTTTGAAGGTGAAATCTTATTGTTAGTAAAAAATAAAAACCTACTCAACCGACTGATTCAACAACTTGAAAAAATTAATGGTGTATATAAAGTCGTTCGTGAATAAAAAAACCTCCGTAACTTTGCATCTTTAAGCAGATGGATAATAATCAAGAAACTGTGCGTAATGTGTTTGTTCAATTTTTGGACAAGAACGGGCATAGAAAAACACCCGAACGTTTTGCCATTTTGGAAGAAATTTACCAAAGTGACGATCATTTTGATATAGAATCGCTGTATCTAAAAATGAAAAATAAAAACTATCGAGTGAGTCGTGCTACTCTATACAACACCATAGAGTTGCTGTTGGACTGCGGGCTGGTACGCAAACATCAGTTCGGTCCACAACACGCACAATATGAAAAATCATATTTCGATAGCCAGCACGATCACATCATTTTAACCGATTCAGGGGAGGTAAAAGAATTCTGTGATCCACGAATTCAGATGATTAAAAAAAGTATCGAAGATGTTTTTGGCGTGGACATTCACAGCCACTCATTATATTTTTACGCAACTCAAAAGAAAAGCAAAAGCTAAATGGCAGTAGACTTACTCCTAGGCCTCCAATGGGGCGATGAAGGAAAGGGAAAGATCGTTGACGTTCTCACAAAAAATTATGATATCATAGCAAGATTTCAAGGGGGTCCAAACGCCGGACATACTTTGGAGTTTGATGGCATCAAACATGTATTGCACACCATTCCATCGGGAATATTTCACCCACAGGCGAGTAATATTGTGGGTAATGGAGTTGTAATAGATCCTGTTATTTTTAAAAAGGAATTAGAAAACTTATTACCCTTTGGTGTAGATTTCGGAAAGAAACTTCTTATTTCAAGAAAAGCACATATAATATTGCCCACCCATAGACTTTTAGATGCCGCTTCAGAAAAAGCCAAAGGGGCTGCAAAAATCGGATCTACACTAAAAGGAATCGGTCCAACTTATATGGACAAAACAGGTCGTAATGGAATTCGGATTGGAGATTTGGAGCTAGCAAGTTGGGAAAAAAAGTACAGGTCCCTAGCATCGAAACATGAGGCAATGATTGCGTTTTACAATGTAGATCTAGACTACGATTTGCAAGCTCTAGAAAAAGACTTTTTTGAGGCAATTGATTTTCTAAAGGATCGATTACAATTCATAGACAGTGAAGCCCATTTGGCTGATGCCCAAAACGATGGAAAGAAAATTTTAGCAGAAGGCGCACAAGGATCTCTGTTGGATATTGACTTTGGCACCTATCCTTTTGTAACCTCATCCAACACCACTGCCGCTGGTGCATGTACCGGATTAGGCGTTGCTCCAAATGCCATTAAAAATGTTTTCGGAATTTTTAAAGCCTATACCACCCGAGTGGGAAGTGGACCATTCCCAACCGAACTTTTTAATGAAACTGGAAAAACCATCGCAAAAGTAGGGCATGAATTTGGTGCTACTACTGGTCGAGCCAGACGATGTGGGTGGCTTGACTTGGTTGCGTTAAAATATGCAGTACAAGTCAATGGGGTAACCGAACTGATGATGATGAAGGCTGATGTACTTTCAGGAATCGAAGAACTACATGTTTGTACGGCCTATCAATACAACGGAAAAACCATCACACATCTACCTTATACCCTAGATGATGCAGTCATTGAGCCTATATACACAAAATTTGAGGGCTGGAAAGAAGATTTAACAAAGCTTACAGATGCAAATGAGTTGCCCGAACAACTCAATGAGTACATCGCATTTATTGAGGATTATGTAAAGACACCTATTCGATTGGTGTCTGTAGGTCCAGATCGTAAGCAAACCATCTTCCGAGCTGAAAAATAATAATGGATGTTTAAAACTTAATATTTTGCTTCGGTTTTTTCACTTGTTGCCATTACTTTTTTGCCTTGTAGGGTATGCACAAGAGAGAAAACAAGTAGACATTCGACAGTCGGGTTCTTTTGAAGTAGATCAAGCACGCTATCCAGGTGCTAAAATTTTAAAGAAAAATGATCAAATTCGTGTTCATTTACATCATGATGGCATGGATATATGGTCTGATGAAGCTTTTTTATTTGAGGTAGATAACTTTTTTGAAGCATATGGTAATGTGGTGGTAAAACAGGGAGACAGCCTGGAACTTACTAGTGAATATTTAGAATATGATGGTTCTAAACGCTTTGGAATATCTAAAATTGATGTTTTATTAAAAAACAATGAAACGACTTTATTTTCAGACACCTTGTATTTAGACAGGGTCAAACAAGAAGCTTATTACACGACCAAAAGCACCATCATTGACAAAGAAACAACTATTAAAAGCAGTATAGGAACCTATCTGATTGATGCCAAAAAATATGAATTTCAAGATGCTGTGGAGATTCAAAATCCTGATTTTAAACTGTTTTCTGACGAGTTAGATTTCTACATAGAAAATAAACATGCTTACTTCTACGGACCTACAACCATAATAGGAATGGATTACAAAGTTTTTTGCAAGCGTGGATATTATGAAACAGAAAATAAAAAAGGGTACTTTAAAAAAGAAGCTGCCATCGATTACAGTGCTCGACACATCACAGGAGACAGCATCTACTTTGACGACAATCTCCAGTATGCGACCGCCAGCCAAAATGTCGAAATCATTGACACACTCGACAACAACATCATTCGTGGGCATTTTGCTGAAGTTTTCCAAGCTCATGATTCTGCAATGGTTACCCGCGAAGCAGTTGCAATCAATGTTATTGATGGAGATTCATTGTACATTCATGCGGACACCTTATTGGCGACCGGCACACCAGAAGATCGTCTTTTAAGGGGATATTACAATGTTAAAATCTTTAAATCTGACCTAAGTGGAAAGTCTGATTCTATTTATGTACATCAAAAGCTAGGATTAACCAAATTACTCAGATTGCCCCTAAGCGAACGTGATCAACAACTCCTAACTCCGAGTGAAATTACCAAGCGAAACCCTGTGCTGTGGTTTGGGAGAAGTCAAATGACTGGAGACCTTATTCATCTTACAAATGACACCATTAACAATGTTCTTGACTCTTTGATCATCTTTAACAACGCATTGATCGTTGAACAAGATTCGTTGAACTTTGACAATCACAACCAAATAAAGGGCATACATCTGTATGGAAAATTCATAGACAACGAACTCAAGACAGTTGATATGGTCAAAAATGCTGAGATGATTTATTATCTCTACGACGATGAAGATATGGAACTCGTGGGTATTGACAAGACAATATGTAGCTCTATGCGTTTATCAATTGAGGATAATGGCATTAAAACCATCACTTTTTTTACCCAACCAGAAGGCACAATCTATCCGGAGGATGATTTGCCAGGAAATGCTCGAAGACTCTCTGGGTTTTTGTGGAGAGAAGATGAAATCATTCAATCTATTGATGATCTGATTACAGATCAAAATAAGGTTCTTAAAAAAGAATTACACAAAAAAGAATTGCAACAAAC
>JASFWO010000033.1:0-7825 GCA_050049275.1 Flavobacteriaceae bacterium
TCAAAATATCTTTATTCTGAAGCGATGTCCCCAACACTGTTATCATAGTGCCCTCTTGGCTGGGAATTTCTGTGTCGGCAAAGTCGATGGCGCTTAAATCGTTTTCAAAGGGGTAGTTGTCTGATGAGCCTTCAAAAATATGGGCAGTTGGTAACATAATATCTCCTTTTTTCCCGTTTAAGATCCCTGCCTTGCCCATAATGGATATAGATGCCAATTGCATCGATAATTTGTTTTGCATTTTTAAAAACTCATCCATTATTTCATACGCCTGCTCACCAAAAGCATAATCTATCACCAAAAGCACCGTTCCTTTTTCAAACGCATAAGGGCTGCCTTTTATTTTGTCCGTATCTATAATCTGTGCATCGACATTGCAACCCGACTTGTCGTCGACAAATAAGGCTCCATTTTTTACGGCATACGACTTTACCTTTTCTTGTTTTTTGGGATTGTCAATAAATTGTCCGTACCAGCCTACTTTTTCTGGATTGCTGTTAAGTGCAAGTGGCGCATACAGCATGTTTAACACGCTGTGCATGTTGGCGGATATGATGTGTATCGGTCTGTCGTTGAGTTGGTGTTGTGTGAAAATGCGACCCATTTCAGATGCCCACTTTTCTCCGTGCACATGATGGCCTATGCGGTCCCTTAATAAGGCGCTAAATGTAATGGCGCGTTTTTCTAAATCCATACGCTCTCTAACTGCTAGGTTGCCCATGTGATAAATTAAATTCACAAGGCGGGTGGGCTGATTGGGGGTTTGGAATTTTTGATAAAAGCTGGTTACTTCATCAAAACTACACTCCAAAACTTGTGCGAGGTAGGCCAGGGTTGTCTGAATGGTTTGTTGGCTGAGTTTCTTTTTGCTTAATGCCGCTTCTTCAATTTTTTTCCATTCTCTAGAAGTGCTTTGGGCGTCTTCATTGTATATACGGTCACATATTTTGTCAGCTTCTACATATAAAAAGGTCAAATGAGTTAGAATGTCGTATACCTCTGATCTACCCCGAGTGATTTCGATGACCATCTGATCATTGTCGATTCGATAGCAATTACGGCGTCGTTTCGCTGGCACAATGGGGGTAAAACCAGATCCTGACAAGCCTTCTTCAGAAGTTAGATTAACAGAAACACATTCTGTAATTCCCTCAGGAAGGCGATCTATGATGTAGTGCAGTCCTTTGAGCTCGGTTTTATTCTCAGTAATGGCGCCATAAATTTCTGGTTTAAGTGTGAGTAGTGCGTTGCGCAATGAAGCCCCAGAGATTCCCATGGGCTTATAAAAGCCTCTGTTAAGTAGGTGTCTCATGCTAACGTACATCCTAGCAATGGCGTTGGATGATTCTCGTTCACGTTTTCGGATTTCTGGAGACACTTCTTCTTTCATCACGGTTCTTTTTCTTCTGCCAAAACATCCGCAATCTTGCGGTCGTTTGTGAGTCTTGGCACCTTGTTCTGACCTCCCAATTTACCGATTCTTTTCATATATCGCTCAAATGACCCTTGCGGCAGGGAGTGAAGAACTAGGGGACGAAGAATTTTTCCGTCGATTAAATCTTTATAATAAGTGTTTTGTTGACATAGGGCTTCGTCGAGTTGAGCAGCGAATTTTTCAATGTTTTTGGGGGTCTTTGTAAACTCTACAAACCACTCGTGGTGCGGAAGGCCCCCTGAGGGGTTTACTTGTGGGGCGACGGTAAATTCTGAGACTCCCACATCTGTGCTGTCTGTGATTTTGTTCATCGCCTCCTCTACTTCCTTGCCTATAACATGCTCCCCAAATGCCGATATAAAATGCTTAATGCGGCCCGTGACCACCACCCTAAAAGGTTTGAGGTCTGTAAACATTACTGTGTCTCCAATGTTGTATGCCCACAGACCCGCGTTGGAAGATATCAACATTACGTAGTTGGTGTTTATATCGACCTCACCAATGGTAAGACGAGGAGGGTTATCGTCAAAAAACTTTTCTGCTGGGACAAACTCATAAAACATTCCTGAATCAAGTTGAAGCAACATCCCTTTTTGATTGGGTTGATCTTGAAATGCAAAAAAGCCCTCAGAGGCTGGATAAAGTTCTACACTGGGCAGACTGCGCCCCACCAAATCCTCTAATTTTCTTCTGTAGGGCTCAAAATTTACGCCGCCATATACGAATAAGGATAAATTCGGAAACAATTCTCCTACTTTTTTCCCTGATTTTTCAACCAATTTTTCATAGTACATACTTACCCAGGGGGGGATTCCTCCTATTAAACGCATGTCCACGCTGTAAGTCTCTTCAACAATCGCATCTACCTTGGTTTCCCAATCATCAATACAATTTGTATCCCAAGAAGGCAGTCTATTTTTCTGAAGATAACTCGGTACATAATGTGCAACGATTCCCGACAGCCTTCCTGTGGCAACTCCATTGGTGTCAGACAACACGGGACTACCTTGCAAAAAAATCAATTTGCCATTCGCAAAAGACGCATCTCCAGTATTATGTATATAAAAGTATAGTGCGTTTTTAGCTCCATTTATATGGTTGGGCATGGAAGCTTTTGATATTGGAATGTATTTAATGCCAGAAGTCGTGCCTGAGGTTTTGGCAAAATATAAGGGTTTTTCTGGCCAAAGAACATCAACTTCTCCAGCAACCGCCTTCTCCACATATGGCCTTAGCCCCTCATAGTCACGTATAGGGACACGCTTAACATAATCTGCGTGGTTGCGTATTTGATCAAATTCGTGGTCTTGGCCAAATTGAGTTTTTTTAGCAGACTCGATAAGGTTTTTAAACACTTTCTGCTGAGTATCAACGGGGTTGTTGGCCCATTTTTGGACTTTTTTAACCGCTTTTTTGGCAAGTTTTTTTGCAAAAAATGTTTTTATCGACATTTTATTCAAATTCTATAAACTCTGTTGGGTCTATCGGATAGCCATCACTCCAAAGCTCGAAATGTAAATGGGGGCCGGTAGATAAATTTCCTGTGCTACCGGCAAAAGCAATCACTTCTCCAGAAACCACTAAGTCTCCTTGAGAGACCGCCAATGATTCGCTGTGTTTGTAAACGCTTACAATGTTTTGGGCGTGTTTGATAATAACAACATATCCTGTTTCAGTGGTCCAGTCCGCAAAAATTACTGTCCCTGAAGCTGCGGCTTTGATAGGCGTGTTTTTAGCCACCACAACATCTACAGCAAAGTGGTTTGTTGCTGGGTCAAAACCCTGAGAAATGGTTCCTGTAGCTGGGGTAAACAGCACAAAATTTACCTTGCTCTCTGCAGTTTCAAGCAAATTAAACCGATCTTCTCGAGCTACCTCTTGGCGAAGAATAGAGTCTTGAGTGCTGGTTACAAAGTCTGCTTCTGTTGGAGGTAGGAAAAGGGTGTTGCGCAAAGAGTCTTGTTCAAAATCGGTTGCTTTAAGGTCGCCGGTTAGGACTTGGGTAAATGAGGCAATAAATCGTTGATTGCGCTCTAGTTGGTGCTGCAAAGAGTCGAGGATGTAGGTGTTTTCGACAGCTTGTCTACGCAAGTCTGTAGAGTCGTAACCAGGGATGTATTCTCTAAGAGGTGTGAGCGCAATGATGGCGTAGGTAGCTGATATCAAAAAAATTGCAGACAATCCAACGATTAAAAAAACATTGAATCTGCTTAATTTGTAGGAAAGTAACTCCTCGAATGTGTCTTCGTTGAGTACAACAAGTCTGTACTTGGCTAAAAATCTTTTAACCAAGCTCTTTTTTTTGGGTTTGTTAGTCGTTTGGGTCATTTGCGCAAATATAGACAACTCCTCTTAGTGTGATGACCAAAAACTTAGTACATTTGCCAATAAAGAAAAGATTATGCCTTTACACATCCTTCCTTTAGCCATTGGTCCTTGGCAAATCGTTTTGATTGTTCTTGTGGTTTTGCTCCTTTTTGGGGGACGTAAAATCCCTGAGTTAATGCGAGGTCTTGGCAGCGGTATCAAAGAGTTTAAAGAGGCTTCCAAAGACGAAGAATCTTCCAAAGACAAAGAGGCTTAGGGTCTTTCTAGGCTTTGGGCCGACTTCAAAATGGTCTCGATCTCAAATATGTAGTCTCTTTTTGCGGTAGAAGGAGCAAACACAAACCCTTCTAACACCAATTGTCGTTGTTTCTGTGAATCATTTGTGATGTATTGTAAAAAGGGTCCTGCCATAAAATCCCCTTTAACTTCCCATGTGCCTCTAATCTCTAAGGCGCTTTCGCCGAAGAACTGGCTTCTATAAATATAAGGTTCATAAGCGGCTTCCGTAATCATATGCGTGTTTGGCAGCCTGCCTGGCACAAAAGCTTTTCCAACAGAGTCCCGTAAGGCAATTGCGCCCTCAAGGTTTTTTTCATTAATCCATTCAGACTTATTTTTAGTCGTATAGATCAACAGGTTTATATGCCCTTTTTGAATTTCTCGTTGTAACCAGACCGCATCTTTCGATCGTTTTACAACGCTGTAAGTCGATGGCATGGTCATTTTTAATCCAAACTGTTCTTCGAGGCCGTGTTGACTAAAGGTTGATTTTTGAATTCTCCTAAGTCTTTCTTTTCGCTCTTGAGCTTTAAATCTGTCAATAACATTGGGGGCTTGGGAAATGATGCTCTCTATAAGGGCGGCCGGTTGAGGTGCGCTGAACACCGCCATGGTTTGTGGGCGGGCATAGTAATCTTCATCGATTCGTACTTCGATTTGGTTGCTCAGTCCAACCCATATTACGTTTCTTCCTGATCGTGCAAAACCGCTGAATACTTCAGGGGGCATTTGCTTTAAATCAAACAAGGGTTCTTGTTGGGGAAGCCCCTCTGCGGGGTAGGCATACATGTCACGAACCACTTGGCCCACCTCACCTTCCCATAAATCTGTAGGCATTACAACGTTAACGCTGTTAATGTTTCCGTTAGAAGAAGGAATTATCGGGGGCCGTTTGCGATCGCAACTCAAAAAAGTGGTCGTCAACAGAACGAAAAGTAAAACTTTGTGATACACGCCCTAATTTACCAAAAATTAGGCCAAAATCGCGGCAATTCCTGGAAGGGTTTTCCCTTCTAGGCTTTCGAGCATGGCGCCTCCGCCAGTAGACACATAACTTACTTTGGTTTCCATACCAAACTGTTTTACGGCGGCAACAGAGTCACCTCCACCCACTAATGAAAACGCGCCATTTTGTGTGCTTTTGGCGATTGCCTCTCCTAAGGCTATGGTGCCTTTGGCAAAATTGGAGAATTCAAAAACACCGAGTGGTCCGTTCCATAAAATGGTTTTCGCTTGCTCTACTACTTTTGAGAAGTTTTTCACACTTTCTGGTCCAGCGTCCATTCCTTCCCATCCGTCTGGAATGTCGTCAACACTAAAGATCTTTTGTTCGCTGTCATTAGAAAACTGGTTTCCGGCTATTACATCGACCGGTAAGTGAATTTGAACGTCTTTTTCTTTAGCTGAAGCTAAAATAGAAAGTGCCAAATCCATTTTGTCGTCCTCGCATATTGAGTTTCCGATGTTTCCTCCCAATGCTTTAGCAAAGGTAAAAGACATACCGCCTCCAATAATCATATGATCAACTTTGTCTAAAATGTTTTCAATAATCGTAATCTTGGAAGATACTTTGGCGCCTCCCAAAATGGCTAAGACTGGTTTTTCGCCTGACTGCATTACCTTGTCAATCGCTTCGATTTCTTGAGATAATAATGTGCCGAAGCATTTATTGTTTTGAAAATGTTGCGCAACAATGGTTGTTGAGGCATGAGCGCGGTGAGCGGTACCAAATGCATCATTGATGTAAAAGTTTCCAAGCTCAGCTAAGGAAGCCGCAAACGCTTCATCGCCTTGAGTCTCTTCTGGATGAAACCGTAAGTTTTCTAATAAAAGAACCGATCCAGGTTGTAATGCCTCTACTTTTACTTTTGCGTCTGTCCCAACGGTAGTTGAGCAAAACTGTACGTCAACCCCCAATACGTCGGACACCTCTGAAACAATGTGCTTTAAAGAAAGTGCTTCATCTTTTCCTTTTGGTCGGCCCAAGTGAGACATCAATATACAACTACCCCCTTGCGAAAGAACCTTGTCTATTGTGGGTTTTGCTGCACGTATACGGGTGTTGTCCGTGACTTTTTTGTCTGCGCTCAAGGGAACATTAAAGTCTACACGGATAAGAGCTTTTTTGCCTGAAAAAGAAAAATCATCAAGAGTATGCATGGCCTATTTTTGAGGGCAAATGTACCTTTTTTTAACGTTTTGAGTGAGGTTTTTTACCCCATTTATTACATAGAGGGCGTTTGGGTTGATTATATTTGTTGATGCTTTTTTCAGAAATTCTCGGACACGAAGCTCAAAAAGAATCCTTGTTAGATGGTGTGGCTAAAGGAAGGGTTCCTCATGCACAGCTGTTTGTGGGGCCAGAAGGTTCTGGTTTGTTGTCTATGGCAATCGCATACGCTCAATATGTTTTTTGTCAAAACACGGGTGTTGAAAACACGGGTGGAAATTCGAGCTGTAATCGAAAGTTTGAAGTGCTCTCACACCCCGATCTGTATTTTGTTTATCCAACAGCCACAAACGATCGGGTAAAATCAAAGCCGGTTTCACGAGCTTTTTCGGAAGACTGGAGGGTTTTTGTGGGTGAGCACCCTTATGGGAGTTTGTTTGATTGGTATCAACACTTAGGCGTTGAGAATAAGCAGGGGCAGATCGGTGTCGCTGATGCGCAAGAAATCATAAATTGCCTGGGCTTAAAATCCTATGAAGGGGGTTGGAAAGGAGTTGTTGTATGGGGAGCAGACAAGCTCAACACTGCTGCGGCAAACAAACTGCTTAAAATGGTTGAAGAGCCTCCTGATAAAACCCTTATTCTTTTGATAACAAATCAGGAGGATCAGGTTTTAGAAACATTGCGCTCTCGTTGTCAAATTACCACCTTTTCGGCTTTATCGACGCAAACGATTGCTTCAGGGTTGGTTTCTAAAGGTTGTTCAAAGGACACCGCTCTTCAATTGGCTCACCAAGCAAACGGGAACTACAATCTTGCGTTGTCGATGTTTAAAAACACGGAGTCACCATTTGAAGACTGGTTTGTGCGATGGGTTCGAACGGCGTTTAAGGCGCGAGGCAACAAGAGTGCGGTGTTGGAGCTAATGGCTTGGAGTCAGCAAATTGCTGGAACAGGAAGAGAGACCCAAAAACAATACCTGAGATATTGTATTGAGTTGTTTCGACAGGCGCTGATCACAAATTATGGTTTGAAAGATCTCACACACTTTGTTTCGCGGGGTGATTTTGATCTCGACAAGTTCGCCCCGTTTGTACACAACGGGAACATCTTTCTGATTATCAAGTCTTTAGAAGATAGTTTCTTTCACATAGAACGAAACGGAAATGCAAAAATGATTTTTTCAGAGCTTTCTTTAACCCTGACTCGGCTGATCCATACCCAGCCTAAATCGAGTTAAAAACCGACTCTCTGGGAAAGGCGCTAGCGACATTTCTTTGTTTTTTTAACCCTGACAACCCAACACGCAACGACACCTCTTTAGAGGGCTTTATTTTGATTTTTTAAACACGTAAATTATAGAAGAGTACCTCTTTGTACGTTTTGCCTTACAATTCGAGCGTGCGCCGATTATTGTAGCGCGGATCCATGGAAAACGCGATTTTCGAATCTTTTCTGACAATAAAGAAATATAGTATGCGTCTAGTCGCAATGGATGTTGCTCTATACATTCAAAACCGTAATCATTCGCCATATCAACAATTCCTTTTGGGGTAAAATGCCACAAATGTCTAGGCACATCGTACGCGGCCCAATCTTGTTGATAATAAACC
>JASFWO010000029.1:0-8462 GCA_050049275.1 Flavobacteriaceae bacterium
CGATACACGCTTTGATCGAGTAAGTGAACCCTCTACTCCATTGGTTTTTATGGAGGCTTTTGCAAAAGACCGCTTTTGTGTAGTAGCTGGCAGCATCTGGCCCAAAGATTTTGAATTGTTCAAGGCTGCGATTCAAGACTCAGATAAAAACACTTGTTGGCTGTTGGCGCCCCACGAATTACAGCCTGGTTTTATCAACCATATGGCAGAGACGATTTCTGAGAAAGTACAACGCTATAGCAAATTAGAAATAGAGAAACTGCCAGAAACACGTGTGTTGATTCTGGACACCATCGGGTTGCTCAACGCTTGTTATGCATCTGCGCAGATGGCCTATGTGGGTGGAGGCATGGGCACATCGGGGCTTCACAATGTATTGGAACCTGCCGCAGCGGGCATTCCCATAGTCATTGGCAAAAACTACCAAAATTTTGATGAAGCCAAAGAGATGATTCGTTTAGGAGGGGTGTATAGTTGTGAAACTGAAAAATCCTTTAAAGAAATATTCTCTCGTCTGACTGCTGACAAATTACAGGCTGAAAAAATCGGCAAAAAAAACCTTGATTTTGTAAACGCTCAAAAAGGAGCTACCCAAAAAATTCTAGAGTATTTTAAATAAAAAAACCCCAACATCGTCTGTTGAGGTTTTGTGCGGGTGAAGGGACTCGAACCCCCACGCCGTGAAGCACTAGATCCTAAGTCTAGCGTGTCTACCAATTTCACCACACCCGCATAGGGGCAGCAAATATAAGTACATTTTGGTTATTTTCTTTCAATGATTTAAAGGTATATTCGTGTAATCATTCTAACGGATTTATATCATGAAATCTACCCTTTCGTATATCCAAAAAAATAAAAAACGTTTTTTAGAAGAATTGTTTGCTCTTATCCGAATCCCTTCAGTCAGTGCAGACCCAGCCTATGCAGATGAGATGCAAAAAGCAGCTGAAAAAGTAGAAATACTCCTACAAGAATCGGGTTGTACACATACTCAGATTTACGCTACTGCCGGATATCCTGTAGTGTATGGGTCTTGCTTGGTAGATCCCAAATTGCCCACAGTACTTGTCTATGGGCATTACGACGTCCAACCCCCTGATCCGCTAGACTTATGGGACAACGACCCTTTTGACCCCATTGTCAAAAAAACCAAAATCCACCCTGAGGGTGCCATTTTTGCAAGAGGGGCGTGCGATGACAAAGGACAATTTTTTATGCACCTAAAAGCACTAGAAGTCATGCTGAAAACAGATGGTCTACCTTGCAATATCAAGTTTATGATTGAAGGTGAAGAGGAAGTAGGCAGCGACAACCTAGAGGCATTCGTTCGAGAACATACGGATTTACTTTCCAACGATGTCATCCTAATATCAGATACAGGTATGTTAGCAAACGAAACCCCATCTATTACTACAGGTCTACGGGGGTTGAGCTATATGGAAGTTGAAGTAACGGGGGCTAACAGAGATTTACACTCTGGACTTTATGGGGGTGCTGTGGCCAACCCCATCAATATTTTAACTCAGATGATTGCATCTCTTCATGACAAAAACAACCATGTAACCATTCCTGGGTTTTATGACAAAGTGGAGGTGTTGGAAGATGCAGATCGAAAAGAAATTGAAAAAATTCCCTTTTCCCTCTCAGCATATAAGACCGCTTTGGACATAGAAGATATACATGGTGAAGAAGACTACAGCACATTGGAGCGAAAATCTATTCGACCAACCTTAGATGTCAATGGTATTTGGGGCGGCTATACAGGTGAGGGAGCCAAAACAGTAATTCCATCTAAGGCATTCGCAAAAATATCCATGCGTTTGGTTCCAAATCAAGATTGGAAGGAAATCAGCCAATTGTTTGCAGATCATTTCAAAGCCATTGCACCTAAAAGCGTAAAAGTCAAAGTCACCGAACATCATGGCGGACAAGGCTATGTGATGCCCACTTCTGGGGTTGAATTTCAAGCGGCCAGTCAAGCTTACGAAAAAACTTTTGGAAAGCCACCCATCGCTGTGCGTGATGGTGGTAGCATTCCAATCGTGGCGCTCTTTGAAGAAACTTTAGGCAGTAAAACAGTCTTGATGGGCTTTGGGCTGGATAGCGATGCCATTCACTCACCCAATGAACACTTTGGAATGTTCAATTTTCTAAAAGGGATAGAGACCATTCCAGAATTTCACAAGGCATTTGCTAATCTTAAGAAAGATTAACTAAAAACAATGAAGCAGCAATGCCATCTGCTAAAAATCGGCCCTGTAATGTTGTAAAAAGAACTCGATTCTCTAATCTAAGGTTTTTAACCTTTAATTGAGGTTGAATTTCATGAACCAAATGATCTTCAAAATGCTTGCCAAAAGCAAGCCTAACATGATCCAAAGACACACCCCACTGGGTTCGTAGACCCGTCATCACATATTCATTAAAACGATCGACCTCAGTTAGCATCTCTTGCGTTTCCGGAATAGTCTTTTGTTTAAGAGATTTAATGTATTGAGCATTGTTAGAAACATTCCACGCCCTTCTTGATCCCTCAAAACTATGTGCTGAAGGACCGATCCCTAAATAAGGTTTTCCTGTCCAATAAGCTGTGTTGTTTCTGGAATACATACCAGGTTTGGAGAAGCTATTAACTTCATAATTTTCATAACCCAAATTTGTGGTGTAAGCGACCAATTGTTCAAATTGGGCAGCATGTTGATCTTCGCTGCAAGGAATTATAAATCCTTCTTGAATGTATTTTTCTAAGGCCGTATGTGGTTCAATTGTCAGCGCATAAGCAGAGAGGTGAGGCGGATCAAAAAACATGGCTTCTTGAAGGTTTTCTTCCCATGATTGATGGGTGCTTTGTGGCATGCCAAACATCAAATCCAAAGACCAGTTGGAAAACAGATCTGCAACCAAACTTAAAGCTTCTTTTGCTTGTTTTGTGTTGTGGGCGCGATTCATCATTTTGAGCTCTCTGTCATGAAAAGATTGCACCCCGACAGATAACCTATTGAATCCCAAATCAATCAAATCATTTAAATATGACTTTTCAATATCGTCGGGGTTGGCTTCTAAAGTAATCTCCGCATCAGCAAGTAAATGATGATGTTTTGTTACCGCCTTTATGATTTTATCAAGTTCTGATGGAGTAAACACTGAAGGGGTTCCACCACCAAAATACAGCGTATCTAAGGGAGTTGGCTTTTGAAATGATTTTAATGCGATTTCCTCACACATGGCCTCCAAAAGCGCTGACTTTTGTTTATAAACCGTCGAAAAATGAAAGTTACAATAATGACAAGCTTGCTTGCAAAAGGGAATATGTATGTATAAACCGCTCAATAGGGACTTAATTTCTAATCCTATGGGATTGTTGGTTTACAAAGGAGGCCCAACCTTTATATTTTTTTTCGTCAGACGAATCAGTTGGATTGAAAAAATGACAAACCGCAGCAGCCAAGCCATCCGTAGCATCTAAGTTTTTAGGAAGAGACTTGAGTTTTAGTAGAGATTTCAACATTTTAGCAACTTGTTCCTTACTTGCATTTCCGTTTCCTGTAATGGCCATTTTGATTTTTCTAGGAGAGTATTCAGTGATAGGAATCTCTCTGGACAAGCCTGCAGCCATGGCGACTCCTTGAGCGCGTCCTAGTTTGAGCATCGACTGAACATTTTTTCCGAAAAAAGGGGCCTCGATCGCAATTTCGTCAGGATGAAATTCATCAATTAGCCCAATAGTATGATTGAAAATTTTTTGAAGACGTAAATAATGATGGTCTTTGGTGTTGAGCTTGAGCTCATCCATTTGAAGGCAGCTCATGGAATTTCCTTTTACAGCCAATAAGCCAAAGCCCATGATCGTAGTACCGGGATCTATCCCAAGTATAATTCGCGTTTGCGATTCTGCCATAATCAAAAGTAGTATTTTTTATGGAACCTGTACTGGCAATCGAACCTTGACTTGGGTGGTTATGCCTAGGTTGGTTTTTGTAGGAGGTGACAACTTTGGGAATTGAGAAACCATTTTTTCAATCTTTTGGAACATTGTCGAAATTGTGTCCGTTTCATTGATGGCATCTAGTACCATGGTTCCAGAGTGATCAATGCGAAGATGTAACCAAAGAGTATCGTTCACTTTAAATGTATTGGAAATGGGTTGATCCTTTAAGGCGTTGAAAAATAACTTTGAAATGCTTTTCTGAAAACAAAGCCATTGATCTTCTGCATTAGCATGTTGCTCACAACCCGGAAACACAGGAGGCTGATCGGAGGTTTGCCAGCTGGTTTCAGGTTTGTTTGGTGAGGTTTTATTGAACTGATTGCAGCTCAATAAACAAAGAAATATAAAACCCAAAAATATGCTTCGCATCGCGACTGAAAATTACAAAAAATACTGTTTAGGTTTGTGGTCAGCATTATGATAAGTAATTTAGCATTAAAATCATTTGCATATGGACATTTTGCTGCTTTTAATAGGTTTCTTGATGGTTGCTGTTGGGGTGGCTGGAAGCTTTTTACCTGTCATTCCTGGACCCTTGTGTGGTTGGTTGGGGTTATTGATCATTCACCTCACTGGTGTTATACCCATGGATTGGTCCTTTTTGGGAATTACTCTTTCAGTGGCCGTCCTGGTTTTTATCCTTGATTATTTTATTCCTATTTGGGGGACCAAACGTTTTGGAGGCACTAAAGCTGGTGCTTATGGTGCTGGAATTGGAATGTTGGTCGGTTTATTCATGGGACCTATAGGGATTATTTTTGGTCCTTTTATAGGTGCATTAGCTGGTGAAATCAGCCAAAAAACCCCCATGAGTCAGGCTTACAGAGCTGCCTTTGGATCTTTTATAGGGTTTTTGACAGGAACATTTTTGAAATTTTTAATCTGTGTTACTTTTTTAGTCATGTATGTTTTGAAATTTTGGGAATATAAAGGGGATTTTTTATAACACACGATCAATTAGCGCAGCAAAAAAACCCAAGCCAATCATTGATTTATCAAATCACAATACTATACTTAAATTAAAAAAGACGTAAACACGTTTAAAGAGATCACCCTTATTTTTTGTGTATCAAATCACAATAAATTTAAACTTCACGAAAAATAGGTTGTATACGGGTTTGCATCTAGTTCATGATTGACTTTGGGGTTGTTTAACAGATTTGTAAAAAGGTTTATAATCAGGAAAATTGCCGAGGATGTCCACATAAACTTTTTTGGGGTTATAGGTTTTCCATCCTGTTTTTCTTTTTACAAAATTCAAAATTCGTATGTAGTTCGGGTAGGCAGTGTCGTAGATATCTGCGTCAAATACATGTCTAAATTCGTAGAAATTGTTTGAAATACGCTGTACCCGATACAAGTGTTCGTAGAGTTGTTTTTTAGGCAACAGCTTCCAATTGGCTAATTCCTCAGGGGTAAGCCCCATCAAAAAACAATCATTTAAATGGAGGCTTGCCACAATACGGCGGCCATCATCTGGGAGTTGCCAGATAGGTTCTTTATTTTTCTTTCTATGTACGGCAGTCCAAAAAGTGATCACCTTTTGGGCTAATTCTCCATAAATATTTTCATAAACTAAAACATGGTGATTGTTTCGCGAATTGGCAAAAATGTTAACATCCTTAATTTTTGGAATTAAACAGCCTTACACATTCATAAAGGTGTCAAAAGAGATTATTTTTTGACGTAAAATAAATACTACTTAACTGTAGGAAAAGACTGATTTTCTAGTAATATTCACTTCGGTTATCCACCAACTCATAGTTTGACTGTACGACTTCTTGTAATTTAGAAGTCAATGTTGGAAGAATTAAAGACAAGGAAGTGTCATTATAACCCTGATAAGAAACCAAAGGAGTAGCTTTTTGTAAGTCATTCAACTTTACCAAAAAAGCACCTTGCTTGCCTTCAATTAAGGTAGATGTTTCTCCAATTTCTAACCCAAAACTTGCTCCTACAACTCCGGGTTCTGTTCCTGCTCCCGCAATGGTTCCAGCGGCAGCGTTTATTGCAGAAGAAGTATTGACTGTCACATTATAGGTGCTGGCCAAACTGTTTAAATCATTTGTTCCTGCGTGTTCTTTTTGTAAATAATCGATTTTCTTTTGCTTAAGTAAGATGGCAGAAATTTGAGAACGTACCTCCTCAACACTGGTCAGACCCTCATCACTAGACTCAGAAAGCCTTGCAACCACATAACCACCCCCCTGCTTATTGAATCGTTTGATAGAACCTGTAGAGGTGTCATCGCTGTATGCCCATCTCACAATATTGCGTTCAGCACCCAGCCCTGGAATATTTTCATCTAACTCTTTCAGGTTTGAAGCTGTTTTAATCTCATAGTTTTCAGCCTGAGAAGCAGATGAAAATCCATCTTTACCACTGTTAAGCTCAAATTGAGTCGCTGAACGAAAAACCTGGTTGCTAGTTGCTTCAGAAGGAACAATCTTTTTAGCAACACTAGCCAACAAAACAACATCTTCTTTATCTTGAACCTCAATTACATGAAAACCAAATTCGGTTTCGACAACGCCCAATGATCCAACAGCCTTGCTAAAAACAAAGTCATTGAAAGCCTCAACCATAGCTCCACGTTTGAAGAAACCTAATTCTCCTCCTCGATTCTTAGAAGGTCCATCAGAATAAGTTCGGGCTAGTTCAGAAAAATCGGATCCTGAACGACGGACCAATCTCAAAACTCGGTATGCTTCTTTTCGAGCTTCGTCTTTTGTACGGCTGATTTCATTTCCAGCATTTTGAGAACCTTGATAAGAAATAAGAATGTGACGGGCTTTTACAGATCCGCCTTTGTCAAAATCCATCAATCTAGAAATTTTGAAATAATCTCCATCTTTATATGGTCCAAATACAGCGCCTTCTTTCAACTCAAAAAGTGTATTACCATATGTTCCCAACTGAGCCTTTGTTTGGTACTGGCCGTCATAAGGAACGTCTGAATACTCAGATACAAAATCCGAAATATCGTTGGTTTCAGAGAACGAAGGAATCACTTCCTCTCGCTGAGTGACTTCATTAAAAACGGTTTGAGGCGCTAGAAGCACTTTTAAACTGGCTTCAAGTTCTAAATTATCCTCAACAGATGCTTTCTCTTCAAAAACAACATACTCAATGTTTCTAGAAGCATCTCGCTGGTAAGTGTCCTCGTTTTGAGATATATATTTTTTTATTTCCGAATCGGTTACAGTAAACAAACTGTCTGCAATCGCTGTGTAAGGAATTTTTATATACTCAATGTTGATTTTATCGTTTTCAAGAGCATGAGCTTGTGCGCCTTCAAACTGGGTGTAATGGATTCCTAAGCGAGCCATATTCGAATATTGACGTTGACGCAAGTTGTCCATTATAGATGATTCTTGCTGTTGCCACTGCGCATAACCCGATGGATTATTAGATTTTAAGTCAGAAACAAAGTCTGAAAATGCGTTTAAATCAAACTGGCCTATGGCATTTTGAAATCGTGAGTCTTGCATAAAGCTTGGGTCGGTAGAGACAAAATCTGCTACGTGATCTCGACCGACATTTAGACCTAGATCTTCTAGTTGTTGCTTAAAGGCTGTTTCATTGACTACTTGATCCCAAACAAAATTAACTGCTTGAAGGGTCGTCATTCCATAGTTTCGCTCTACAAAATCGACACGTGGACTAAACTGCTCTAATGAAATCTCCTCATCTCCTACTTTAGCAAGGGGATCTTGAGAAATCGAACCAGCTCCGTCAAATACACCAGAAATGACAAAGGCAAACAATGCCATACCTATTACAAGTATTAAAAAAATCGATCGTTCTCTTATTTTGCCTAGAATGGCCATAATTTATTTTTTTGATAGTAGGCGAAAATACAATTTCTTTAGGTTAAATAAAACCTGTTTTTTTGTCAAGCATTTTGTGGTTTGACCCTGACCAACTCTATCTTTGTGTTGGATACTTCTTCAATTTCAAAATCACACTGTTCAATAACGAAGGTTGCTCCTTTTTCTGGAATATTTTCCGTGTGATGTACTATATAGCCTCCGAGAGTTTCATATTGATCACTTGTCTGAAAATGCAAGTCATATGTTTCATTCAGATAATCGATTTCCAAACGAGCAGAAAAAACGAAAGTCCCATCATCCTGTTGATGCTCAATAAGGTCTACTTGATCGTACTCGTCTTCAATCTCTCCAAACAACTCTTCTACAATATCTTCAATAGTCATCATGCCTGCTGTGCCACCATACTCATCTAAAACAACCGCCATGCTTTTGCGTTTTTTGATAAGCGCATTTAAAACATCTTTGATATACATAGACTCTGGCACAAATTCTACAGGGTGTATGATAGATCGAGTAGTTTTGGGTTTTTTAAATAGGTCGAAAGCGTGTACATAACCCACAATGTGATCCACGCCACTATTAAAAACCAGTATTTTAGAATAGCCAGTTTTTGAAAATAAGTCTGTAAGTTGTTCAATAGG
>JASFWO010000025.1:0-8740 GCA_050049275.1 Flavobacteriaceae bacterium
ACTGGTTCGCAGCTCCATAGCTGCAGGCATAGAGGTGATTGCGTTGCCAGGCCCTACAGCCTTTGTTCCTGCCTTGGTACAAAGTGGTTTGCCGTGTGAGCGTTTTGTGTTTGAAGGGTTTTTGCCACATAAGAAAGGTAGAAAATCGCGAATAGACTCTCTTAGCTCCGAATCTAGAACTATGGTTTTTTATGAGTCACCACATCGCTTAATGAAAACCTTAAAACAACTAACAGACGCTTTTGGCCCTGAGCGCCAAGCTTCAGTGTCTAGAGAGTTAACCAAGATATTCGAAGAAACAAAAAGAGGCACCCTATCAGAATTGTACACTTATTTTGAAAAACACACGCCTAAAGGAGAGTTTGTGTTGGTTGTTGCAGGTAAACCTTAAGTATGCGTTGGCATTTAAAATCTCATCCAAACCCTAAGACAAAAGCCCACTTGGCTGAGGTGCTTCAGGTGCCTCCTGTGGTTGCACATTTGTTGGCACAACGAGGCATTGAAACCTTTGAAGGGGCCAAAGACTATTTTCGACCATATTGGGGTCAGTTACACGATCCCTTTTTGATGAAAGACATGGATCGTGCTGTCGATCGTCTGAACAAAGCCCTAGCCGAAGATGAGAACATTATGGTTTTTGGAGATTATGATGTCGATGGGACCACTGCTGTAAGTTTAATAACTCACTATTTGTCTACGCTTTCCGCACATGCAATCCCTTATATTCCAGATCGTTACAAAGAAGGCTATGGATTGTCAAAAGATGGGATCGATAAGGCAATCCGCGAAGGGATTAAACTTCTTATTTGTTTGGACTGTGGCATCAAGGCCAATGAATTGGTGAACTATGCACAAACCCATGGAGTTGATGTTATCATCTGTGATCACCATACCCCAGGCGAAAAGTTACCAAAAGCCTATGCGGTTTTAGACCCTAAACGTTCGGATTGTAGCTATCCTTTTGAAGAGCTATGTGGCTGTGGAGTGGCTTTTAAACTCGTACAAGCATATGTTCTTCATTCTGGCAAAGACCCTGAATCCATACGCCCGTATTTAGATTTGGTAGCGACTGCAATAGCCGCAGATATTGTCCCTATGGTAGGAGAGAACCGCGTATTGACTTATTTTGGCTTGGAGGTATTGAACACCAGCCCAAGGCCTGGATTAAAAGCTTTGTTGGGCGAGCGATTTGCTAAAGTCAATGAATTGGTATTTCTTCTAGCACCTAGGATCAATGCTGCGGGTCGTATGAAACACGCCACTCATGCAGTAGAATTGCTATTGTGTACGGACTTGGATCAAGCTCAAGTTCATGCAGAAGCCATAGAATCTTTTAACACCCAACGCAAAGAACTTGACAGAGAGGTCACCTCACAAGCGCTTAAACAAATCAAACGATCCAAAGATGAAAATAAGGCCGCTACCGTAGTGTATGATCCAAACTGGCATAAAGGAGTTATTGGAATTGTTGCCTCACGCTTAACAGAAACATATTATCGTCCTACGGTAGTCTTTACCCAATCGGGCTCACAGTTGGCGGCGTCTGTACGATCCGTGCGAGGCTTTGATGTTTATGCAGCTTTAGCGGCATGCAGTGAGCACATGTTGCAGTTTGGAGGGCATAAATATGCGGCAGGATTGACCATACTACCCGAGCAGTATCCTGCGTTTAAACAAGCGTTTGAAAATCAAGTTTCCAAGACCTTACTCCCTGAACATAAAACCCCAACTATCAACATAGATGTAGAGGTCAAACTTTCGGAACTAACCCCTAAGTTGTATCGCATTATAGATCAAATGGGTCCTTTTGGTCCCGGGAATATGCAACCCGTATTTGTTGCTCGTGATGTACGTGACACAGGAGAAGCGCGCTGTGTGGGAGCAGATCAAAACCACCTAAAAGCCCAGTTTACCTCCGAAGACAATCACCGTTTAGACGCTATAGGGTTTGGCATGGGGGCTTCATTGGAGAATTTGAAGTCCCAAGAAAACTGTTCGATAGCCTTTGTGTTAGACGAAAATGAATGGAATGGCCAAAAACGCTTGCAATTGCGTCTTAAAGGGGTTGAATAACAAAACGGTTTCTTGTACAATAAACCCCAAAAACACTATTGTTTAAAAAACAGCTTGGAGGAATAATCAGAAAAAAGTGAAAGATTTTACTCCGCGTTGAAGTGCCTTAACAGCCCATTGGTAGAACTATCATGTTGCCCCTTGGAATTGTTTTGCAATTCTTCCAAGATGGTATTGGCCAACTGTTTACCTAGCTCAACACCCCACTGGTCATAGCTGTAAATATTCCAAACAACCCCTTCCACAAAAATTTTATGCTCATACATGGCAATCAATTTTCCTAGACTCTCAGGGCTCAACTGGTCTATGAGCAAGGTTGTCGTAGGATTGTTGCCCTCAAACACTTTGAAGGGCACTAAATTTTCCTTTACACCTTCTTCAAGAACCGCTGTTTCGGACTTTCCTTGCATTAAAGCTTCCGTTTGAGCAAAGAAATTTGCCATCAATTTTTGATGATGATCTTCGTTTCCAAACAAAGATTTCTTAAAACCAATAAAATGCGCAGGAATGGTTTTGGTACCCTGATGTATTAGTTGAAAAAAGGCATGTTGTGCATTGGTTCCGGGTTCTCCCCAAATAATATTTCCGGTTTGGTAATCGACGGGTTTCCCACTTCGATCTATACTTTTACCATTGCTTTCCATAATACCTTGTTGTAGATAGGCGGGAAGTCGGTGTAGGTATTGAGTATAGGGGATGATCGCCTCACTTTCTGCCCCATAAAAGTTGTTATACCAAATGGTAATAAGAGCAAGAACAACAGGGATGTTTTCTGATAGAGAGGTTTGAGCAAAATGGTCATCCATTTTTTGAGCACCATAAAGCAAACTTCTAAAGTTTTTTGGGCCTATACCCAAAGCAATCGTCAGACCCACTGCACTCCATAGTGAGAAACGACCTCCAACCCAATCGTTCATCGGAAACACATTGTCCGGATCAATACCAAAGGCATTGATCATAGATAGATTGGTTGAAACAGCGACAAAATGTGCCGCCACTGCTTTTTCTCCAAGAACGTCTGTTAGCCATTTTTTAGCGGTTGTTGCGTTGGCCAAGGTTTCTTGAGTGGTAAATGACTTGGACACCACCACAAACAAGGTGGTTTCAGGGTTTACTTTTTTAAGGATTTCTTGTACATGATCACCGTCTACATTCGAAATAAAGTGCAACCCAAGATGGTTTCTGTAGTGTTCTAACGCTTCCGTAACCATTACTGGCCCAAGATCCGAGCCTCCGATTCCGATATTGACCACATCAGTAAAAGTTTTGCCTGTTGCCCCTTTGGCGCCTCCATTTATGACAGATGAGCAGAACCGATCTATTTTTTCCAGCACGTTGTGAACTTCGGGTACAACATTCTCATTGTCAAATAAAACGCTCTTCGATTTGTCTGCTCGCAGAGCCGTATGTAAAACCGCTCGATTTTCAGTTACATTGATGCGTTGACCTTCAAAATACTGTTTAATCGCGGTTGGCAGTTCACACTCTTGAGCGAGTTGGCTGAGCAGTTCAAGAGTTTGTGTGTTCAGGTGGTTTTTGGAGAAATCTACATAAAAGTCTTCCCAATGAATTTTGAATTGATCACCTCTTTGGGGATCCGCTTCAAACAAGCTTTGTAGCTTGGTGTCTTGAACATCTTTATGGTGTGCTTTCAGCTTTTTCCAAGCTTGTGTCTGTGTCGGGTTGATTTTCGGTAATTGCATAATTTTCCAGTTCTTGATCTTCAAAATAAATACAGTCCAGTTTGTGTTTCCATGGACTCATGTGAGCCATATACATAGTTTTTAGGTCAGTTGAAATGGGCTTGGCTTCGGGCAGTTTGGTTTTGAATGGATCGACTTGCTTTCCATTTTTCCAAAAACGATAACACACATGGGGGCCTGAGGTGTAGCCAGTCATGCCTACGGTTCCGATAAAGTCACCTTGTTGCACACGCTGTCCTACTTTGACACCCCTTTTTTTCATGTGTAAATATTGAGTGGAATAAGTGCTGTTATGTCGAATGGTTACATAATTTCCGTTTCCTCTGGCATAGCTAGATTTGGTGACAATTCCTGCTGCAGTTGCTCTGATAGGCGTACCCACTGGAGCGGCAAAGTCAGTGCCATAATGAGGCCTAACCTTTCCGTAATATGCAATTTTACGTCTGAGGTTATAGCGAGAGGAAATTCTTGAATATTGGACAGGCGCTTGTAAGAAAGCACGTCTTAGATTTTTACCATTTTGATCGAAATATTCGGTGATTCCTCGAACAGAGTCTGACTCAAACTCAATTGCATATAGAGGCTTGCCTTTGTGCTCAAAATAGGCGGCATGTATGCGGTTGTGTCCAACAAAAATGGAATCACTCACGTATTTTTCTGAAAAAACGATTTTAAATCGATCCCCTTTTTCTAATCGAAAAAAATCGATCGTCCATGCATAGATATCTGATAAATCGTAGGCGACCAAGGGGCTGACTCCTTGTGCGTCCAAAGTTTCGGAGAGTGAGCTCCAAATAATTCCAGATGCCTCACGCTCTACCAAACGCACTTCTTTTTTTCTTTTTTCGGCCCATAAAGAGTCCTGCAACTTCACAATCACATAATCAATAGCGTTGGGTTGATAGACAAAAACCTCTGGAGTTTGTAAGGAATCCTTTCGACAGAGCAGGGTGTAAGGCTTGCCGATTTGGATCTTACGAAAGTTATAAGCTTTTTTGGCCGCTTGATTGATGTTGTAAATTTGGGGATAATAAAGACCTTGTTTCTCCAAAATGGCCCCAAAACTATCTCCCCTTTGTACGGTATCACGTACCACGTGAAATTTGTTTAGGTTATATCCAAACTCTATGATTTCTTTTGGAGGCTTTGGGGCTTCAATAGTTGGTTGTTGTTGTTTTTTTGAACACCCATTAAGGAAAATTCCTAAAAAAACTCCTAAAACGTATGTTCTACTAATCATTTACAACAATATTAAAAGGGTGTTTAAGCCCTCGAAAAGCATCCAAATCTGCATCGATAGATCCTACTCTAAGATCTGCTGTGAGTCGAATTGGAATTTTATTTTCATCATCACTAATCCATAAGGTTAAACCTTCTTCCTTGCTAAAGACTCTTCCAGATTCAACATAGGGCCTGAACTTTAAACAAGAAACAACGCCAAATTTAGTGTTCAGTTTTTGTCTGCCCAAAAATTTAAACTTAAACACAAAATTACTTAAGTCATAAAAGATATTTATCGCAGCAAACTCTCCTGTTTGTATATCGCTGAGATCAAAATGATTTCGCAAAAAATAAAATGCCGAAATAAGGTCTTGTACGTTGGGTTCAATAGGGGCAACATCTAAAGTTGATTTTTTTAAATTGTTGACCGTACAGACTTTGTTTGTGTGATCAAAATCGATGGTTACATGCTTGGTATATCCTCCTTCATTAATGTTGCGAATAAAATGTAGGGGTCTCACAATGTCTTGTTCAAAAATACTATCATAATAGTCGTCAACTCTAAAGAACAGCCGAGCTAGTCCTGTAGTACGCCCAATCCCTGAAGCATGATATGCCGGTCGGCCCTGAAAAAGCGTGTCTTTAATACTGAGTGTTGCGTAACTTGCGTTGAATATGCCGTAGTGAATTCGAAACCGAAACCACTCTCCTCCTTGAAAAGCATCTCCAATTTTTTCTTCGGATCTAATCCTTTCGTTGGAAATAGTTTGAACGACCTCTAAACCCTGACCCAAGCTATGAAGAGGGATGGTAAAAACAAATAAAATCACTAAAATTTGGAGCACTTTCATACGTAGCAAAAATAAACAATCCCTTCAGTCTTAACATATAAATTTTGTTAAAACCACCAACCGACGTTGACATAAATCTTCCTTCTTTTGACTTCAGGGCTGTAGGACCATGTCAATTCTAATGGCCCAAACAAACTATCGAGTCCATAACCCACAGCAAAACCCGAATAGTCGGCAGGGGGTAACCATGCTTTGTTAGCATAAATATCGTCTCCGACTCTCGCAAAATTTGCTTTTGCAAAAACATGATGCTTCTTGTGAAAGTTGTAATCTAAACAGAAGTTGGCTTGTACAAAACTATTTCCAGATAAGGATTGGGGGGCATGTCCCAAAAAGGACTTATGATTTAAAACAAAGTGATTGCCATAACCCCCTAATAAAAAATGAAAGCTGTCATTTTGAGGCTCTTTTACAGTGAATCCCCCCAATGCTTCGAGCGTAAAAAACAAATTGGAAGCTATAGGCTTTGTGATTGACATATCTGCTTGAGCTATTAAAAAAGGTTCTGACAAGTCTTCAAAACGATCCGACTTTTTATAAAAATACGACTGAACACTTCCATGAAAATGACCTCCTTGGGTCGGATAATGAAGATGATCGCGCGTGTCTAGGCTTAAGCTTCCTTTAAAACTATAATAATCCGAGTCATCTAAAAACAAAAAGTCGTTTATCTCGGATTCAATAAGATTTGTGCGGTGAACAACTCGTTGATGCGCAACACCAACGTTTAGCCGAAATGTTTCCCGAAACAACGTACTCAACAAAAATTCATTTTCTTGAACCCAGTAACGCATGATCACTCCTGAGCTCAATGTAGGCTGTGAGGACAAGTGCTGTTGAATGTCGTTGCTAAATTGGTTTAATCGCGAATGCAATCCTATGCTCCAGTACAATCCTTTGTCAATGTAATAGTCGAATTGATACCTTACATTGTCTCCAAAAATCATATCTAAGGAGAGTTCATCATTTTTGAATAATCCATGTTTCCATGTAAGGTTGATTAAGGCGGAGCTCAAAAACAGATCGTCATAGTGAAGTCCGATCTTTAAAAAAACATCATTAGGAACCTCTTCTAAATCCAAATCCATCACAGTTCCAGATGGAGTCGTATCAAGTTGATAGCGAAAACTTTTAAAGTTGTTTGTGGCCGCCAAATTGGTCAAACCTCTCTGAAATTTCTCATAAGATAAGGTTGTAGGGGTTTTTATTCTCAGTTTTCCATTTAGATAATTGCGTCCAAAATGAGTCAACTGGGGCATTGTTACACGATCAATTTTCAAGGTTTGTACTATCGATTTGGTCTTCGGGGTATTGCTGTTTTTTGGGGTTTGTAGCTTTGCTATAGAGGCAAGGTCTTTTAGGTGTTTAGAAGCCTCTTTTTCACCTATCTGAACCAGCACATCTTTGGCTTCAAAAGACAATAAATTATAACCACTGACATCAGGGTGGATGTATAGATCGGTAGAGGCTTTTTTTTCCTTCATTTGAGCAGCCGACTCAAAACCACTAATCTGTAATAGAATATCCGCAGCCGATTGCAACTCATTTTTTTGGATAAGTCCAGATTGCACATCGACCCCAATGATAAAATCTACGTTTTGAGCTTGCATATGCTCAACAGGATAATTGTCTGCCACCCCACCATCTATATATAATTTATCACCTATTGCTACAGGTGAAAAAAGAGTGGGAAGCGCACTGCTTGCGTTGACTGCTAAAGGCAAAAATCCGTGATCCAGAACAGCGAGTTCACCTGTCTCAATGTCGGTAGCAGTGCAAAAGAAAGGGATGGGCAGATTGTCAAAATCTTTAACATTGTGTACATCGTGCAGCAGCTGGACGAGCAGATTATATACATCCTGACCCCTCGAAAGGGCACTTGGAAATTTAATTTGAAAACGATCAAATGGCAATGTAATGGCATATCGCTCCCGATCTTCCTTTTCGGTAAAAGACATGGAACGACGTGGATATTGGTCTCTAATAAGGAGGTTTAAATCACTTTGTAGAAACAGTGTTTCGATTTGGCTGGCAGAGTAGCCTGCTGCATAAAGCGCTCCAACAACTGCGCCCATGCTAGAACCACCTATATAATCGATTCGCACTCCGGATTCTTCAATAACCTTGAGTGCTCCAACATGTGCAATCCCTTTGGCACCACCGCCGCTCAGCACCAATCCTACCTTTAGGTCTTCAGGCTGAGCGTAAGAGATACTTACAGAAAAAAGCAAAAGATATAGAAGTTTTTTTCTCATGAATTTGGGTGTAGGTAGATAAAAATTTGTTTGGCCTTACTCAGTCCCACAACACTTTCTAGCTCTGCTTCGGAAGCGGCCGAAACTCGTTTGACCGATTTAAAAGTTTGCAACAGTTTAATAATGGTTTTTTCGCCAATCCCTGGAATTTGATCCAAACGAGATTGTACGGCACTTTTACTTCTTTTATTTCTGTGTAAACGAACTCCAAAACGGTGCGCTTCGTTACGAAGTTGTTGGATAATTAGAAGCGTTTCAGAACGCTTGTCTAAGTAGAGCGGTATGGGGTCGTTGGGATAATAAATTTCTTCGAGTCTTTTAGCAATACCCACAATGGCAATCTTATTCCTTAAACCAAGAACGTCTAAACTCTTTAATGCAGCACTCAATTGCCCTTTACCTCCATCAACCACCACCAACTGAGGCAGTTCTTTCCCCTCGTTGAGAACTCTTTTGTAACGTCTAAAGACCACCTCTTCCATAGAAGCAAAATCATTGGCCCCTTCCACTGTTTTAATACCATAGTGTCGATACTCCTTTTTAGCTGGTTTCCCATTTTTAAATACGACACAGGCAGCCACAGGGTTGCTCCCTTGAATATTAGAGTTGTCAAAACATTCGATATGCCGGGGAGGCT
>JASFWO010000026.1:0-8728 GCA_050049275.1 Flavobacteriaceae bacterium
GCAGGAATCCAAGTCCCTATTTTGGTACTACACCCACAAACTCATGAACTCGATCGCCTAGTCGAAAATCAGTTAGAGCCTAGTGTTTACGGGTGGCATGTGTTGCATGCCCTAGAAAAAGTTTTAAACGCTAAGGAGATTCAAAACTACCCTGTTCAACTTAAATTCAATACGGGATTAAACCGACTAGGATTTTCCACTGACCAAGCAGGAGCCGTCTGCCAAGAACTTTTGTCATCCTCAATGAAGCTACAAGGTGTGCTTTCTCATTTGGCTGCAACTGAAGATTTAAACGAGGAGGGTTTTACGCGGCTACAACTTCAAAAATTTGATGCTCTTAAACCCATTTTTGGAACAAAACCTATTTATCATGTGCTAAATACTTCAGGAATATTTAACTATCCTGAGGCTCATCATAACATGGTTCGTAGCGGCATCGGTTTATATGGATATGGTAATGACCCCAAAATAAGTACTCACTTGAAACCCGTAGCGGTGCTTAAAACAAATATTTCTCAAATCCATGAAGTGAAATCGGGAAGCTCAGTTGGGTATAATCGAGGCTTTATTGCAACACAAAAAACGCGAACTGCCACACTCCCTCTCGGGCACGCAGATGGCATTGGACGGCATTATGGGAATGGAAAAGGAGCTGTATGGATTCATGGACAAAAAGCACCCATACTAGGAAATGTGTGTATGGACATGATTATGGTCGATGTATCTAGTATTGATTGTACCGAAGGTGATGAAGCAATCGTTTTTGGTGGCAAAAACCAAAACGCAGAAGCTTTTGCAGAGCAAACAGGAACCATCTCATATGAAATACTTACTGCCATTTCGCAAAGGGTCCGACGCGTGATCATTGATAACTAGTGTTGTTATTTCTGTAACTTTTTGTTATTTTTTTGATAATTTCGATTTGATTGATGGGTTGGGACGATTTTATAGCTACTTTTGCCATCCAAATTAAAACATATGAAAGTTGCAGTTGTAGGTGCTACCGGAATGGTTGGCGAAATCATGCGAAGTGTACTTGAGGAAAGAAACTTTCCGATAACAGAGTTTATTCCTGTAGCCTCGGAGCGTTCTGTTGGAAAAAAGTTGATTTTCAACGGCAAAGAATACAGTGTTGTTGGATTGCAAACTGCCGTAGAAATGAAGCCTGACTTGGCTTTGTTCTCTGCAGGAGGTGATACTTCTATTGAATGGGCGCCCAAATTTGCTGAAGTTGGCACCACAGTGATTGACAACTCTTCGGCATGGCGCATGCATCCAAACCATAAATTGATAGTTCCAGAAATCAATGCGGATGTACTCACACCCGAAGACAAAATCATTGCCAACCCCAACTGCTCTACCATTCAAATGGTAATGGCTTTGGCGCCTATCCACAAAAAATACGGCATCCAAAGAGTGGTCGTTTCAACCTACCAATCTATCACTGGTACCGGCGTAAAAGCGGTACGACAACTCGAAAACGAATATCAAGATATCGATGGTGAGAAAGCATATCCACACCCGATCCACCGAAATGCCTTGCCTCACTGCGATGTGTTTTTGGAGAACGGCTACACCAAAGAAGAAATGAAGTTGGTGAACGAAACACACAAAATTCTTGACCCCAGCATTCAAGTAACTGCCACAGCCGTCCGAATTCCTGTAGTTGGAGGACACAGCGAGTCGGTAAACCTTAGCTTAAATGAATCCCCGGATTTGGATGATATTCGCTCCATTTTGTCTGAAACCCCTGGAATTGTAGTTCAAGATGATTTAGAAAATAATGAATACCCAATGCCATTGACGGCCGCAAACAAAAATGAAGTGTTTGTGGGCAGAATTCGCAAAGACGAATCTCAAGACAAAGGCATCAATCTGTGGATTGTGGCAGACAACCTAAGAAAAGGAGCTGCAACCAATACGGTTCAAATTGCCGAGGTATTGCATAGTAAGGGCTGGGTTTAACATTTTTTCTATCTTCACGCAATAATCTATATTTTTTGCGTTATGAAAGTCCTCATCTTCATTGCCATGACCCTGGTGATCTATTCTTGTCAAAGTACTTCTGAATTGAACTATCCTGAAAGCCGAAAAGAAAAAATTGTTGACACCTATTTTGGTGTTCAAGTATCTGACCCTTACCGTTGGTTAGAAGACGATTTGTCTGAAGAAACTGCGGCTTGGGTGGGAGCGCAAAACAAGCTTACTTTCGGATACCTAAATCAAATCCCTTTTAAAGACGAACTTCAAAAACGTTTAGAGCATCTTTGGGATTACGAAAAAATTTCTGCCCCATTTGAAGAAGGTGATTACACCTATTTTTACAAAAACTCAGGGCTTCAGAACCATTATGTTTTGTATCGTAAAAAAGAAAACGAAAAACCTCAAGTATTTTTAGATCCCAATTCGTTTACAGAAGATGGTACGACCGCTTTGGCGGGATTGAGTTTCTCAAAAAACGGACGCCTTCTTGCCTATTCAATTTCTGAAGGGGGTAGTGACTGGCGAAAAATCATTACCATGGATGTACATACCCATAAACAAGTGGGAGACACCTTAGTCGATGTCAAGTTTAGTGGGATCTCTTGGAAAGGCAATGAAGGGTTTTTCTATTCATCGTATGATAAACCCAATGGCAGTGAGTTGTCGGCCAAAACTGACCAACATAAATTGTATTACCATAAATTAGGCACACCCCAAAGCGACGACATACTGGTTTTTGGAGGTGACGAAAAACACAGATATGTCGGCGGTAGGGTCACAGAAGATGCCCGCTACCTAATCATATCGGCTTCTAAGTCTACTTCAGGGAATAAGTTGTTTGTCAAAGACCTCCAAGACTTGAATGGTCCTCTTACGACAATTCTGGATCACTTTGACTCTGATACCTATCTATTAGACAATGATGGGAGCACACTCTACCTTGTAACGAACTTGGATGCGCCCAACAAAAAAATCATTCGTACTAAAGCATCCAATCCCCAACCCAAACATTGGGTTGATGTCGTTCCAGAAACAGAACATGTATTGGTCCCAAGCAAGGGTTCTGGGTACTTTTTTGCCGAGTATATGATTGATGCCATATCCAAGGTCTATCAGTACAATTATGAAGGAAAGGCCATCCGCGAGGTGCAGCTTCCTGGTTTGGGTAGTGCTGGTGGTTTTAGAGGTAAAAAAGACCAAAAAACACTGTACTTCAGTTTTTCAAATTATTATACTCCTGGATCCTACTTTGCCTATAACCCCAAAAATGGAGAATCTACAACTTATTGGAAGCCGAACATCCCCTTTTCGCCTGATGATTATGAATCCAAACAAGTGTTCTTCAACTCAAAAGATGGCACAAAAGTTCCCATGATCATTACCTATAAAAAAGGAACCCGTTTGAATGGAAAAAACCCTACCATGCTTTACGGTTATGGTGGGTTTAATATCAGTCTTACCCCTTCGTTCAGTGTAGTCAATGCCACATGGATGTCTCTTGGCGGGGTGTATGCGGTCCCAAACTTGAGAGGTGGTGGTGAGTATGGAAAATCATGGCACAAAGCAGGCACTCAAATGCAAAAGCAAAATGTATTTGATGATTTTATTGCTGCAGCAGAACATTTGTTTGAAGAAGGATATACTTCCCCCGAATATTTGGCCATTCGAGGCGGTTCAAATGGTGGATTGCTCGTCGGGGCAACCATGACCCAGCGACCAGATTTAGCGAAAGTCGCTTTGCCCGCCGTGGGTGTACTAGACATGTTGCGCTACCATACTTTTACAGCAGGAGCAGGTTGGGCATATGATTATGGAACTTCTGAACAATCTGAGGAAATGTTTCAATACCTAAAAGGGTATTCTCCTTTGCACAACATTGAGCAAGAAACCCATTATCCTGCTACCCTTGTTACAACGGGTGACCACGATGATCGAGTTGTACCAGCACATTCTTTTAAGTTTGCTGCAACCCTTCAAGAAAAGCATCAGGGGGACAACCCAGTGTTGATACGAGTTGAAACCGATGCAGGCCACGGGGCTGGCACCCCAACTTCAAAATCCATTGCTCTGTATGCAGATGTATTAGGGTTTACCTTATACAATATGGGTTTCCGTTCTTTACCCAAATAAGCTTGAGGGTAATAACTACTTTTTAGGATCTATCTCAAAATCCTCCATAAACTTGGTGGTATAGTTTCCAGCTACAAAATCCGGATGATCCATCAATTGTCTATGAAAAGGAATGGTGGTGTTGATCCCCTCAATAAAGAACTCGTCCAAAGCGCGTCTCATTTTATTGATGGCTTCTTCACGTGTTTGCGCAGTAGTAATGAGCTTAGCAATCATAGAGTCGTAATGAGGCGGAATTACATAACCACTGTACACGTGAGTATCTAGCCGAACACCATGTCCTCCAGGAGTATGTAAGGTCCGTATCATACCTGGCGCTGGTCGGAACCCATTATAGGGATCCTCAGCATTGATACGACACTCGATTGCGTGCATTTTTGGGAAATAGTTCTTGCCGCTAATTTTCATTCCAGCAGCTACTTTAATCTGTTCTGCTATCAAATCGTAGTCGATAACTTGTTCCGTAATGGGGTGTTCTACTTGGATCCGAGTATTCATTTCCATAAAATAGAAGTTGCGATGTTTGTCCACCAAAAACTCTACGGTTCCTGCTCCTTCATATTTTATAAACTCAGCGGCTTTGACTGCAGCAGCACCCATTTTTTTACGCAAAGCGTCTGTCATAAACGGTGACGGGGTCTCCTCGACTAGTTTTTGATGACGTCTCTGAATAGAACAGTCTCGCTCAGAAAGGTGGCAGGCTTTTCCATAGGAATCACCAACAATTTGAATTTCAATATGGCGAGGCTCCTCAATGAGTTTTTCCATATACATCCCATCATTGCCAAAGGCAGCCTTGGCTTCTTGACGGGCGCTATCCCATGCTTTTTGCAAGTCATCAGCAGACCAAACTGCTCGCATTCCTTTGCCGCCACCGCCTGCGGTAGCCTTTAGCATTACAGGGTAGCCAACTTTTTTGGCCAGTTTTTTACATGCTGCAAAATCATCAATAAGCCCGTCTGAACCTGGGATGGTAGGCACGCCAGCCGCTTTCATCGTGGCTTTTGCAGTGGCTTTATCACCCATTTGATCAATCATTTCACTAGAGGCCCCTATGAACTTTATTTTATGTTCATCACATATCTTAGAGAACTTTGCGTTTTCAGACAAAAAACCATAACCTGGATGTATCGCGTCTGCGTTGGTTATCTCAGCAGCTGCAATGATATTAGGAATCTTCAAATAAGACTCTGCACTGGGAGCTGGACCAATACAAACCGCCTCGTCTGCAAACTTTACATGCAAACTTTCGGCATCTGCTTTTGAATAGACCGCAACGGTCTTGATGCCCATCTCTTTGCAGGTTCGTATCACACGAAGGGCAATCTCACCGCGATTGGCAATTAGCACTTTATTAAACATAGTGTTTTCTTTTTTGTGACTTATGATGGGTCAATAACGAATAGTGGTTGGTCAAACTCTACTGGAGAAGCATCGTCCACCAATACTTTAACAATGGTTCCGGAAATTTCAGATTCTATCTCATTAAAGAGTTTCATGGCTTCGACTACGCAAAGTACATCTCCTTCGCTAACTACAGATCCAGCCTCAACAAAATTAGGTTTGTCTGGTGAAGGACGTCGGTAAAAGGTTCCTATGATGGGTGATTTGATTGTGATCAAGCCCTCATCTTCGCTTGGAGCCGTTTCCGTTACAGCGGCAGGTGCTGCAGGTGTAACAGGAGCAGCGGGTACAACAGGCGCCGCGGTTACTGGCAAGGCCTCCACTACAGGTGCTGAAACCACTTGCTGAACCACACCGTCTTGAGTTTTAATTGTGAGTTTAACATCGCCCAATTCCAATTGGACTTCACTGACGCCAGTCTTGGCAACAAATTTGATTAGGTTTTGAATCTCTTTGAGTTCCATAATAAATTGTGTTAGTGTTTTGATGATTGATAAGCCCATTTGAGCCATGTTGCACCCCAAGTGAATCCACCACCAAAGGCTGCAAAAATTAAATTGTCTCCTTTTTTGAACAAATGTTCAAAGTCCGACAACAACAATGGCAGTGTAGCTGCTGTGGTGTTGCCGTAATGTTCAATATTGGTTAATACTTTCTCCTCAGAAACCCCCATACGAGATGCGGTAGCATCAATAATTCGTTTGTTTGCTTGATGTGGAACCAAATACTGAATATCTTCGTGTGAAAGGTGGTTGCGCTTCATAATCTGTTCGGCGGCTTCGGCCATATTAGATACCGCAAATTTGAAAACGGTTTTCCCTTCTTGTTTAATATAGTGTTGTTTGGCAGCAATGGTTTCAACAGATGCAGGAAGCATAGATCCTCCAGCCTCTATCCGAAGATGCTCCCGGCCTGTCCCGTCTACTCGAAAATATTCGTCTTGCAAACCAAGGCCTTCCTGATTGGGCTCGAATAAGACCGCTCCAGCACCATCACCAAAGATGATACAGGTCGTACGATCTTCATAATTAACTATAGAGGACATTTTATCTGCCCCGATAAGCAACACTTTTTTATATCTACCAGATGCAACATAGGCTGCGGCCGTGGACATTCCATAAAGAAATCCTGAACAAGCAGCTTGAAGATCATATCCAAAAGCGTTTGTGGCTCCGATTTTAGTGGCCACAAAGGCCGCCGTTGCCGCTACTGACATATCTGGGGTTGCTGTACAAACAAGCACACAGTCTATGTCTTTTGAGTTGATGTTGCCGCGTCTTAAAAGGTCTTCAGCAGCACGAATGGCCATATACGAAGTCCCTTGATTTTCTTCACTCAATATGCGACGTTCAGAGATTCCGGTTCTTGAGCGAATCCAAGCATCTGTGGTTTCTACCATTTGCTCTAGGTCATTATTGCTCAAAATCTTGTCAGGAACATAGGCCCCAACAGCGGTTATAGCGGCAGTTTGTTTGTTGTTCATTTGTGTTGTTTTTGATTAAAAAACACGCAAATAGGGCTGAAAATTAGTGAAAAATGATGGTTTTGGCCCAAAAAAAACAAATTTTTTGACTTTTTAGGGAAATAAAAAAACGCTTCAGAGAAGCGTTTTGTGAATTTAATAATGGGAAGATTGCTTTTATGCTGTTTCTGCAGCAGCGTCTATGAGCACTTTTCCTCGATAATACAATTTACCCTCGTGCCAGTGTGCACGGTGGTACAAATGAGATTCACCAGTTGTCGAGCAAACTGCAATCTGTGGTGCAGTTGCTTTGTAATGGGTGCGTCGTTTGTCGCGACGGGTTTTTGATGTTTTTCTTTTAGGATGCGCCATGGCTCTATTTTTATTCTTTTAATTTCTTTAATACATCCCAACGCGGATCTGTTCCGTTTTGGGAAAGCTTGTCTTGTGAGGGTCTAAGCTCTTCTAGCTTGTTGAGTATCTCAGAGTCTAATGTACCATCTTCAACACCTGGATGAACTCGTTTTTGTGGTATGCTAAGCACCAAAAGTTCATATAGGGGTTGCGAGGCATCAAAGCTGTGAGCACCGTGCGGGAGTACAAGCAAATCTTCATGATCGTCACTGAAATCAGGACCAAACTTGATAACAAAATTAAACGAATGGGCTATATCAAGATCAAAAGGCTCGTTTGTAACATCGCAATTCAAATTGATTTGACCTTGCATGCTGAAATGAGCCTCAATTAAGGTTGGCTTTTTGTGCAAAATCAAATCAACGGCTGCTTTCACGCTGTTGAAGTCTTCATACTCAAATTCCTCAAAGAACTTATCCGTAATCGAAAATTCAAATCGATGAACTCCTTCTTTTAATCCGGAAAACTTTACCTCAAACTCCGATAAACGCTCCATCTCTATTTCCGTTACGGGCGCCAAAGATATAAAAATTAGCCCAAAGCCTAAAACTGGAGCCTAGTCTCTTTTTTTACTTTTTTTATTATCACTCAGTGGGAGTGGATTTGCGTTTATTTGGTGGAATTCTTGGCGTTTGCCCACAATGTCCAAAGCAGCAAAAACCGCTTGGCGAAAAGAGTGATGATCCGCAATGCCTTTCCCTGCAATTGCAAAAGCTGTTCCATGATCTGGAGAGGTACGAACAGCCGATAAGCCAGCCGTATAATTGACCCCTTCTCCAAAAGATAGGGTCTTAAAAGGAATAAGTCCTTGGTCGTGATAAGCAGCCAAAACCGCATCATATTTTAAGAATTCTTGGCTTCCAAAAAAGGCATCCGCGGAAAACGGGCCAAACAATAAGGTGTTCTCAATCTGATCGGCTGATAATATAGGGGCCAGAATCTGATCGTCTTCGGAGCCAATTACTCCATGGTCCCCCGCATGAGGGTTGATGCCCAATACTGCAATCTTGGGTTTGCGAATGCCAAAATCTTGTTGAAGGGATTGAGACATTAGTTTGAGTTTATCGACAATATGTTCTGTGGTCAACATTTTTGTAACTTCACTAATGGGCACATGGTCTGTAAGCAGCCCTACGCGAAGTTGGTTGTGAATCATAAACATCAGTGCATTGCCTCCGAGTTCTTGAGCTAGATAATCGGTATGTCCTGGGAAAGCAAAATGATCACTTTGTATGGAGGCTTTGTTTATGGGAGCTGTAACCAAGGCTTGGATGGTCCCGTTTTTTAGTGATTGAGTCGCTGCTGTTAACGACTCTAAAGCATATACGCCTGCTG
>JASFWO010000027.1:0-8584 GCA_050049275.1 Flavobacteriaceae bacterium
GCTAATTTCTCTACAAACTTGCAAGGTATTAATGCCTCATCGAATCAAAACCTTTCGAGTATCTTTTTGAATAATACGGCACGAATTAACAACATCATAATCAGTGACACCCCCAATCTTACTTGTATTTCAATTGATTACTCGGACTTCTTTTCATCTAAATTTTCTGAAATAGTTGACTCTGGAGTTAGTTTTTCTGAATCTTGTGGCAATACCAACCAGGGCTTGATTCCCATTGTAGATGATAATTTCGAAAACAAGCTCATCAGTTTAGGGTATGACGATACTCTTGATGGTTTTGTGGCGGAAACCAACATTTCTTCTATTGTAAACCTTGATCTTTCAAATTCATCAGACACTCCATCGTATCAGAAAATTCTTTCACTTTCAGGAATTGAATATTTTACATCATTAAAAAACTTGTATCTCGATCACAATCTTTTAGATGATATTAATCTTCGCAGCAACACCCTTCTTGAAAAGTTGAGTGTGGCAAACAACCGATTAGAATTTCTTGACTTATCTCAAAACAACAATCTGTTTTTTCTCGCCACAAACGACAATGAACTCAGCTTGATAGATTTAAAAAATACTTCAGAAAATTTTAATTTTTTTGATGCTACTAATAACAATAGTCTCACTTGTGTAATTGTTGACGATGTATCTTATTATAACACCAATTTTTCCGGATTTATTGATAGCAACACTGCTTTTACCTTAGATTGTAGTTCTCGAGGCACATATATTTCTAATCCTAAATTGGAAAAAGCTTTGATTCAAGGTGGATATGACAATGTATATGACAATCATATAATCAGTCCAGAACAGTACACTTACGTCCAAATTGGAGATATATCTTATGTGACTGATATAAACTCAATCGATGGTCTTTTTGATGTGTTTACTGAAATGATTCATTTAAACATTATGCAAACAACCCTCGAAGATCTCGAGATTATAAACAACACCACCTTACAATCAATCGCTCTTAATAGTAATGTTTTGTTAGACAACCTAACATTGACCAACTTATCCAATTTGACTGAAATAAGTGGTTCGAGTAATAAAACACAGACCCTAACAGTTTCCCAAAACCCTAGTTTGACTAGAATAGATTACAGAAACTCCAATGTATCTAATGTGAATCTAAGCGAACTTGAAAACCTAACAGATTTGTGGCTGTCAGCAAACCAAATACAAAATTTAAATGTTGGCAGCCTTGTTAATTTGGTCAATCTAGTTGTTGATTCCAATGCATTAAGTTCTTTGGATGTAAGCAATAATGTAAATCTTGATTTTTTAAATATAAGTTTCAATAATTTCTCTCAAATAAACATTTCAAACAATACGTTATTGAATCGATTTTGGTGTTCAGGAAACCAAATCTCACAAATAGATTTATCGAATAATACGCAACTTGATTACTTTTCGGCATACAACAATGCATTTTCAAGCTTAGATTTTTCGAACAATACTGTGCTAACAAGATTAAATATTTGGGACAACTCTCAGCTTACAAGCCTTAATTTGACAAACAACACGGAACTTAATTACCTTGATTGTGGAAAAACAGGTTTATCAAATCTAGACTTATCGAACAATACAAAACTTCAAACTCTTTTAATCCGTTTTAACGAAACCAATCATTCACCTTTACTCACATCACTTGACTTGAGTAATAACCTTAGTTTACAGACCCTTTATTTGAATTATATTTCAATACCATCTTTGGATCTTTCCGCAAATACCGCTTTGGTGAATTTTCAGGCTTATTATAGCGAGTTAGAAGAAGTCTTATTTGGGCAAAATGACAATCTTAACTATGTAAACATTAGAATGAGTAAAATGAAAAGTTTGGATTTGAGTGGCAATCCGAATGTTCAAACAATTTACATGATGAACAATCAGCTTAATTATTTGAACGTTGCCAACGGAAACAATAAAAATTTCGCGGCTTTTAACGCCGCCAACAATCCCAATTTATCATGTATTCAAGTAGATGATAAATACTGGTCAGACGGTCAATACAACTGGCCTTTGGGTGTATTAATTAGAGCAAATTGGTACAATAGCGACGGACCATTTAATAAGTTTGAATTTGATTCGAGCTCTGAGTTTTCCGAATATTGCGAACCATCTCTAAGTATAGATAGTTCTTTATTGTCAAGAAATTTAATCTATCCGAACCCAACTCATTCTAAAATATTTTTAAATTATTCAAATTTTAAAAATACAAAACTTTACAATGTTGACGGGAAACTTCTTAGGTCTTCCATTAACCCATCTATAGACCTAACAGGGCTTCCAAATCAAATGTACATTTTGAAAGTTTATGATGAGTCGTCAAATGAGATTGGATCTCATAAGATCATAAAAAAATAATCCTATCCAAACCTTCAATTATCTATAATTGTATATTGTTTTATAGGATATTTTGGTCTAAAACAACTCATTAAAAAAACAAGCTTTCTATTTGAACTTGCTATATTTCAACTTTTTGTTGATTTATTCGTGATCGCGCTAGGATTCGAACCTAGGACCGTCTGCTTAGAAGGCAGATGCTCTATCCAGCTGAGCTACGCGACCGATATTTTTTTGAGCTCGCTTCTTTGATCGTTCCGATAGAATCGGAATACTCTATCCAGCTGAGCCCTGTCTGCCCTGTCTGCCGACAGGCAGGCGTCAGGCAGGTACGCAACCTAATAAAAAACCCTTGTAAATCAAATGACTCACAAGGGCGGGTGCGGAGAGACAGGGATTCGAACCCTGGCAACACTTTCGCGTTGACAGATTAGCAATCTGCTCCATTACCACTCTGGCACCTCTCCTTTGTAAGAACGTTTACTTGTGCGTGCGCAAAAATACATTTTCGAATCCGAAACGACAACATAAATATGCATCAAGAAATTAGTTTTCTCTTTGCTCAAAATCATCCTTTTGACGCTCTTTGTATTTTATAATCGCCAACACGACCAATGCAATACCAATTATGATCCAAATCATTAGCTCAATTTTACTGCGGTACCATAGGCTAGCATTTCCGATGCACCCTGTGCTACTACAGAAGTTGTGAATCGAATATTTATCACTGCGTCAGCACCCATTTGGGTCGCATCAGCAACCATGCGCTGCAATGCTTGCTCTCTTGCATCTGCCTGCAGTTTGGTGTATTCTTCTATTTCACCTCCTACAATGTTTTTGAGACTAGCGAAAATATCTCTTCCAATATTGCGGCTGCGAACTGTACTGCCTCTTGCAACACCTAAAGTTTCTGAAATGGTTTTGTTAGCTACAAATTCTGTGTTTGTAAGGATCATAATTTATATGTTTTTTGTAAGTGCTTGAACGATTTTATTGTGGGCATAAAACTCTTTAAAAATAACTTTTAAGGCCGTGTAAAATGGAACAGCAATAATCATTCCAATCGGACCGCCCAAAAGACCTCCAACGATAATTACAATAAAAATCTCTAATGGATGTGATTGTACACTGTTTGAGAATATCAATGGTTGGCTGAAAAAATTATCAATCATTTGACCAAGAAAAAAACCAATAAACACATAAATGGTTTTAGGTAAAATTTCTTGAGCAAAATCGGCTCCCAAGTTGCTGGTCATGGTGAGGAATATCATCAAAAGACCCCCTATAAATGGACCTAGATAGGGTATTAGATTTAACAAAGCACAAATAAAGGCAATTGTAACAGCGTTTGGAATTCCGAAAATGATTAGTATCAATGTGTAAAACACAAACAAAATACTTATTTGCAACAGCAATCCAATAAAATACCTAGAAAGTAAACCTTTGATGCGTTCCATAGATTTTACAACACGTTGTGTCTGTTTGTCCTTGACAAAAACCAATATCATCTGCTCTAATAGTTTGCTGTCTTTAAGAAAGAAAAATGTAATAAATAAAACAGAAAATAGCCCAATTGTCCAGCTCCCAAGCGTCCGAATGACACCATTAAAAGTTTCTGGTAGCACACTGAAATCAAACGCTTCTATCGCTTTGTTGATCCATTCAATCATGCTGACATCGTACTGACTTAAGTACAATTCTAATTCTCTTATGAGTGAGCTCGCTGTAGATTCAAGTGCTTGAACATTGAGTAGGGATAGATTTTTGGCTTGTTCTATAAGTACCGGAATCAAGAGTGAAACCACTCCTAAAAAAACCAACAAAAGAATGACTATGGTGGTGATGGTTGCCAGTAAGTTTCCAAATTTGATGCGCTTTAAAAAAATAGTAATGGGCCTGCCGATCAAAGAAACAATGGCAGCTACGATTATGTATATTAAAACGGACTCAATAGCCACAAGTGTTTTGTATGCAGCCACCATCAAAACAATGATCAGAAAGGCTTGAACGATTCCTCTTGTTATGGTTTGTGAATTCATCTTTTAAAGATAGTTTTTTTAAGAATGCAAAATTGCCACAGTTTGACAAGCTGTTAGTGCGGCGGTTTCAGTTCGTAAGCGCTTGTTACCAAGGCTTATTGCAATAAAAGAATTTGAAAGTGCAAAAGCAATTTCTTCATATGTAAAATCTCCTTCAGGCCCAATAAAAATATGAATATTCTTATGAGTATTCTCAATGGATTTTAAAAGGTCTTTTTGCGAATCATGACAGTGTGCTATTGCACACATACCTTGAGCTTTCTGAACTGCATCATCAAAAGTGGTTAATGGGTTGATCTGCGGTAAGTATGCTCCCATTGATTGCTTCATAGCTGAAACCGCAATTTTATGAAGTCGCTCATGTTTGATTGTTTTTCTTTCACTCCGATCACACAATATAGGTGTGATTTGATGTATCCCAATTTCGGTAGCTTTTTCAACAAACCATTCCAATCGATCCATGTTTTTGGTGGGTGCAATGGCAATATGGAGGCTGTAGGGATCTGCAGTTACAGGAATTACTTTTGTAATACGAACTCCACATGATTTAGAATTGAGGATCTCTAACAAACCATGATATTGATTTCCCTTTCCATCGGTCAAAACAAGTATATCTTGATGTTGTTTGCGAAGCACTTTTTTAATATGCCTGCTCTCTTCTTTTGAAAAAGAAGCATAATCACAGTCTGGTTGAAGCTCAGGAAGAAAAAACTGTTGCATTAGAAAGACATTCTAGATTGAGCATGGCTGTGAAGCTGACCAAAGTTTCCTTTTTCAAATTTAAATGCTCCTGCCAATGCAATCATGGCTGCATTATCGGTTGTCAAGGATAAGGGTGGTAGATATACATTCCATTCTTTGTTGGCCATAAGGGCGTTTCTGAGTTCTGAATTGGCTGAAACTCCACCTCCTAAAGCAATCTCGGTTATGCCCGTTTGTTTGACAGCTGATATGAGTTTTTCTATGACGATCGAAACAATCGTGGTTTGAACAGAGGCACACAGGTCATTGAGATTGTTTGCGATATATTGACTGTCTTCTTTTTGTTTGGCTCTTAAGTGATAAAGAATGCTTGTTTTTAGTCCACTAAAGCTAAAGTTTAAATCAGAAACTTTTGGTTTGGCAAAATCAATTCGAGCAACTCCCTTTTTGGCAAATCGATCTATGCTTGGACCGCTAGGGTAGGGAAGTCCTAGCATTTTCCCGGCTTTGTCAAACGCTTCACCAACGGCATCGTCAAGGGTCTCGCCGATAACTTTCATCTGATCAATGTCTTCTACGAGCACCAACTGAGTGTGTCCGCCAGAAACGGTTAGTCCTAAAAAAGGAAATTTTGGTTGGGGTAAATCCTTCTCAAAATGAACCAACAAGTGTGCCTGCATGTGATTGACCTCTATTAAAGGAATATTTAATGATATTGCTAAAGACTTTGCAAAAGAGTTTCCTACCAACAAAGAACCCACCAAACCGGGCCCAAGAGTGTAAGCCACTGCATGTAAGTCTTTTTTATCGATATTTGCTTGAGCCAATGCCTGATCGACTACAGGAACAATATTTTGAAGGTGTGCTCTAGCTGCTAACTCAGGTACCACACCGCCATATTGTTCATGAATTTGTTGGTTTGCAATGACATTTGAAAGAATAGATCCATCTTTTAGAACGGCAGCTGCCGTGTCATCACATGAAGATTCTATTCCTAAAATTATGGGCATGGTTATTGTTTTGTTGGACAAAGTTAATATTTTGAATTGAGCCAAAACCAAAAGCGATCGTTGAAAAAGTACCTAGCCTTTTTTCTGGGTGTAATTTTATTGGTTGTTCTTCTTTTCCTCACTCCCGCGGTTCAATCTTTCATTGGTCAAACACTCACCCAAAAATTCTTTAAAGAGCGTGGTGCAGACTTGTCTGTTGATCACGTATATATCAACCCTATTGGTAAGGCAACTTTTCAGAACCTGTTGGTTCGTGATCATCAACAAGACACACTTATTTTTATCGAAGAAGCACGTTTTAACGCTTTGCGATTAAGAAGTTTTGTAGAGGGCTCACCAGACTTAGGATCCTTGTTTTTAGATGGACTACAGTTGAATATTCAAAAACATCGTGGGGACTCATTGTCCAACATGGCCATTTTTGGTGCTAAATTCAAGAACGAAAACCCCAAAAAATCTCTAATTAGAGCAAGATCCATTCTTGTTGATGATGCTTTTGTTGGAGTTGCTAATCACAACAACGAACTTCGCTCCCCGCTTTTTTTCGACAACCTCGATATGTCGCTAAAAGATTTTACATTGTCTGGAAATGATGTAAAATTAAAGATTGATAAGATCTCTTTTAATGAACTAAATCACCAGTTTCAGGTTTCTAAGCTACAATCAAACTTTACTTATGGACCCACAGAAATGGGGCTATCAGATTTAGAAATTACAACCCCACATAGTAAGATCGCAGCAGATTTAAGACTTGAATACCCCTTAAAAGGGATGCGTGACTTTAAAGAATTGGTAGAAATCAAGTTAGATTTCAGTTCCTCATCTCTTGGATCCAACGATTTAAAAGCTTTTACAACTAATATCCGAGACGCAAATTTTTTACTCGAAAGGGCATCACTCAACGGAACTTTGGAGGATTTCCATGTTCAAGACATCCAACTGGGATTCGATGAAACTTATTTTATGGGTAATTTGATGTTTAAAAACGCTTCGAAAAACGATTTAGATCTAGGACTGAACATCAATAGCTTAACAACCAACTTTTCTCAATGGAATAAAATTTTCCCAAACATAAAAAGTGATGTTTTTGGAAATTTAGAACGAATGGGAGGCCAAACTGTTTTTGGAACTCTAAAGTACACTCCATATTTAAGCCTTATAGATGTAAATATTAAGGGTTATTCTAGTGAAATAGATTTAGATTTAGAAGTAAAACCTAAAGATGATGATTGGCATTATTTAGGCTCCGTTTCTGTTAACGACTTGGATTTGGGGAGGTTACTCAATCAGGAAAATCTTAGCACAACAAGTTTTTCAATCGATGTTGTTGGTCAAGGACTCAAGTTTGATCAGTTAAACACCAGCGTTGAGGGTGTTTTTGATTCTTTTGGTTTTAATGGATACAATTATCAAAACATTGATGTAAATGGGTTTTTTAAAGGCGGAGAATTTAAAGGGGATTTGTCAATAGATGATCCAAATCTAAAAATGGATTTTAGAGGTTCTTTTGACACGTTCAACAACACAAATAACATCTCATGTCTTGCTCAGGTAGAGCGTGTTGATTTCAATAATATAGGTTTACAATTTTTAGGATCAGGAAGTGTTTTTTCTGGAGATATTGAGTTGGTTAGTCAAGGAAATAATGCAGACGATTTTATTGGTGACTTATATATTGACTCAGGAAAATTGACTAACAAGAAAGGGAGTTTTTCATTTTCTCAGTTCACTGCTCAGTCTAGAATCAACAATGGCGTTAGGTTTGTTAATATAAGGTCACAAGATGTGCTCAATGGTTTGTTGTACGGAAAATTCACCTTTTCCCAAATACCTGCTATGACCAAAAATGCTCTTGGTAGTTATTTTTCAAATTTCAAAAAAATTGAACTGGACAGTGGACATTATCTAAAATTTAATTTCAATGTTCGAGGTAAAATTGCAAGTGCCCTCATCCCTGGTCTTGAGCTTAATGACAACACATTTGTCAAAGGTTTTCTCGAGAATGATAATAATTCTATGCAATTGAATATCAATGCGCCCAGTTTAAAATTAGATCAAACAGAGATCAATATGTTGGCGCTAAATATTGATAATAAAAATCCTTTGATTCAAGGACATCTAGAATTTGATGAGCTTAAATCCGAATGGTTAGAAGCTTCAGCATTTGACCTTATAAATAGTGCGGTCAATGACACTTTGTTTTTTAAAGCTCAATATAACAATCCTGACACTCAGCAGGCAAAAAGCAACTTAAATTTCTATTTCACATTTGATAATAATCAACATCCGGTTGTTGGGATTCAGCCTTCTGTTGTTGAATATAGAGACAAATTATGGGGCATTAATTCAAAGTCAAGTAGCCGATTGTTTTTTGATGAGCAAGGCTACAATTTAGAATCCACCGTCTTATCAAACGCTTCATCAGAGCTGGTTGTGGGTGTCGAAAAGAAAGGTCATCAGGTCATCAATGCA
>JASFWO010000041.1:0-7392 GCA_050049275.1 Flavobacteriaceae bacterium
TGGATTGTTGATACCTCAGTGGGCACCCATGCTGATGGCGACCTGTCTTTTGTCAGTAGCCAAAACAGTAAGTGTTGGTGATGAAGAAAAGCTAAGGCTTAAGGCATTCGAAGCTGCGATTGATCAGATCGATTTAGAGAGTTTTAAGGGCAAAAATATCATCATCAAAGGTTGTGGAGACGGCACAGTGCCCGCCGCTGTTTATGTGCAGCTGATTGCTCGATTGGCGCCTGTAGCCAACCGCATTGCATACGGAGAAGCTTGTTCCTCAGTGCCCTTGTTTAAAAGATAGATTTTATTGACTTTTGTTGTATAAAATAATTACTTCTATGAACCCAAAACTCTATTTATTCAGTTTCCTACTTAGTTCCTTTTTTATCAACGCCCAAGAAGAAGCCCCTTCCCCAGAAGAAGGTTGGAATCGGTCGGGCAAAGGCAATTTACTTGTCAATCAAGCGGCTTTTAGCAACTGGGCTTCTGGAGGAGTTAACAGTGTGTCGATCAGTCTCAAAGTTGATTATGACCTCAACTATTATGAAAGTGGTTGGTCTTGGGACACAAAGCTTCTTGGCTCTTATGGTCTAAGCTATATTGAAGGAGATACTTTTTTGAAAAAAACCAACGACCGTGTAGAAGTCAACTCACTTTTAGGAAAACAGTTTTCAAAAAGATGGAGCTATTCTACTTTGTTTAACTTCAAATCACAATTTGCTCGCGGCTATCGATTTGGGGAGAATGAGAGTGGTCGAGAAACGCGCACCTTACGCACCCATTTCTTCTCTCCTGCTTACATACAATTTGGTGTGGGGCTGTATTGGAAAAAATCCAATGATTTTTGGATCAATATTGCGCCGTTCTCACAACGGATTACGATGGTCAGTAGAAGATTTACTAGAAACTTAGAGCCTGGAAAAGAATACTTTGGGGTTGAGCAAGGAGAAAACCATTTGTTTGAGCTTGGGGCTTCAGTAAACGCGTTCTATAAGTTTGAGGCCATGGAAAACATCACTCTTGAAAACCGCTTGGGGCTTTACAGTGATTATTTGGGTCAAGCTCAGAACATAGACTTTGATTATACGATGTCTGCCCATATGCAAATCAATAAATACGTATCGACCAATCTGGAAATTCAGCTGGTTTATGATGACAATGCAATTGGGCGCCTACAAGTGCGCGAAGTTTTTGGAATTGGCGTAAATCTTGATCTTTAGAGCTCCGGGTACAAGAAATGATTGTATGGAAAGCGGGTGATGTGAATCTCACGAACCTTTCTATATAGCGTGTTACGCAAGCTGTCCAAATGGGTTTTATTTTGAGCAGAAACAAAAACTGCATCTCCGTTTGTCCGAGCCATCCAAGTATGTTGCCACTGTTGTAGAGAATTGTGTTTTTCGGTTTTTTCTGTTACCAAATCATCCTCGTCAATCGCTTCAGGTCGGTAAGCATCAATTTTATTAAACACCATTAGAGTGGGTTTGTCTAAGGCTTTTATTTCAGCGAGCAGTTCATTGACTGCCTCAATATGAGCCTCAAAATTGGGATGTGCTATGTCGACTACATGCAACAAAAGATCCGCTTCGTGTACTTCATCCAAGGTGCTTTTAAAAGACTCGACCAGCTGAGTGGGGAGTTTTCGAATAAAACCCACCGTGTCAGTCAATAAAAATGGAAGGTTTCCTACCACTACCTTGCGTACAGTGGTATCAAGGGTGGCAAACAATTTGTTTTCTGCAAACACCTCGCTTTTACTTAACACATTCATCAAAGTCGACTTGCCTACGTTGGTATAGCCCACCAAGGCCACGCGCACCAAAGCTCCTCTATTGCCTCGTTGGGTAGCCATTTGCCGGTCGATCCCCACCAATTTTTTTTTGAGTAATGCAATTTTATCCCTTACAATTCTTCGGTCGGTTTCGATTTCTGTTTCTCCAGGGCCACGCATACCAATCCCTCCTCGCTGACGCTCCAAGTGTGTCCAAAGACCTTTTAAACGTGGCAGCAGATATTGATACTGTGCGAGTTCTACTTGTGTACGGGCATAACTGGTTTTGGCGCGTTGGGCGAAAATATCAAGGATTAAACCGGTTCGGTCAAGGATTTTACTCTTGAGTAATTGTTCGATATTCGCTTGTTGTGCGGGACTGAGCTCGTCGTCAAAAACTACTGTGCTGATGTCGTGGGTTTTGACAAATGCTTGCACCTCTTCCATCTTACCCGAGCCGATAAATGTTTTCGGATGTGGGGTTTGCATTTTTTGAGTAAAGCGTTTGACAACCGTCCCCCCGGCAGTGTGTGTAAGAAAAGTCAATTCGTCCATATACTCTGCCACACGTGCTTCGTCTTGTTCTTGGGTAATGATTCCGATAAGCACAGCCTGCTCGTAGCTGAGGTCTTTTTGTTCAATCATGGTTGGATTGCCAGTGTTGAAGGGTGAGGGATTGTCCATCAAAAACCCCATAGGTATAATATGAAATCCAATCACCCGTATTGATGTAGGTAGATTGGTCTCCAACAGGGAGTTCTAAGGGTAAATGACGGTGACCGAACACAAAATAATCAAAATGTTCTTGCTTGAGTTTGCGCTGAGCATACTGGAACAACCACTCTTTTTCAGGGCCACGGTACTTGAGGTCTTCATCTCCGGAGATGAGTTTGTTTTTGAGTGATAAATAACGTGCAAAAGGGAGGCCTAAGTCGGGATGTAACCAACGAAACAACCATTGCGCAAGGGGGTTTCGAAAAAGCTTTTTCATGCGTTTGTATCCTTTGTCTCCGGGTCCCAAACCATCTCCATGACCAATGAAAAATTTCTTTTCTGAAAAGGTAAAGCTTTGAGGATGGAAATAAACTTTGGCGCCAATCTCTTTCTGCAAATAGTCTCTCATCCACATATCGTGATTGCCTACAAAAAAATGAATGTCTATGCCCGCATCTGAGAGTTCAGCCAACTTCCCTAGCACACGAACAAAGCCTTTTGGGACCGCTGATTTATACTCTATCCATGCGTCAAACAAGTCTCCTAGTAAAAACAAGGCTTCGGCATCTGTTTTGATATGATTAAGCCAATTGACAAAAATGCGTTCACGAACCGCACTTGCCTCTGCAGTAGGGGCGCCTAGGTGATTGTCAGAAGCAAAGTAGATTTTTTTGCCTTTCATGGCTTCAAAAATACAAATTACTGATCGCTCGCAAACCACTCGGCATAAGACGAGGCTGTTTCTTGGAGTCTTAAGGAGTGAAGGGTGATCTGTTCTGGCAAGCGAGCTTTGATTTTTTTGGCAAAATCAATGACCATCATTTCGCTGGTCGGCTGATAATCAACAAGAAGGACTTTGTGCCCGCTAGACTCCAGGGTTTTTGCCAAGGATACATGAGGTGTGTTTTGGTTAAATACGGTTGCATGGTCAAAAACATTTACAATTTCTTCTTTCACGATTTTTTTTAGGTCTTTAAAATCAATGACCATTCCAAATTTAACATGATTGTTGTCTTCAATGGGCTGACCAATAACAGTCACAAATAACTTGTAGCTATGACCATGTACGTTTTTGCAAAGCCCGTCGTACCCATAGAGTGCATGGCCGGTTTCGAAAGAAAAACTTTTTGTAATGCGTATCATTCTTTTTTATTCTTGAGTTGATTGAGGGTCTGTTGAGTTTTTTCAGAGAGAACGAGTTGTCCAGAAACAGCGGCATTGTGTGATAACAATTCTCCCCAATGTTCGGTTCCTTGCCAAAGGGCTTTTTTAAGGGCAATCAGGGCTTTGGGTGTATATCCAGCAAGACGTTGGGCCATGTCATTAGTGGCTTGATCTAAAGAGCTTAGATCGGGATGCAATTCGGCCAGTAAGCCCTTTTGGTGCGCCCAGTCAGCAGATTTCCATGCGTGAGCCGACAAAGAAAGCTCAGATAGTGCCGCAGTTCCTATTTTGCGTTGTACGGCAGGTGCAATCACGAATGGTCCAATACCGATGGCAATTTCTGAGAGTTTAATCCGCGCATCTGAGGTTGCCAATGCGTAATCACAAGCAGAAACCAAGCCCACTCCCCCTCCAATAGCAGGTCCATGTATGCGTCCAATAATGGGCTGTGGACACTGACGCATGGCGTTGATTACATTGGAGAAACCCATAAAAAATTGTTTTCCTTGTTCAGGCGTTTTAACCTGTAAGAGTTCATCAAATAAAGCGCCCGCACAAAATACTTTGGTTGGGTCGCTGTACAAAACAATTACATGAATGTCGGGTTTCTTAGCCAATGACACAAAAGCATGTTGTAGTTGTTCCAAATGTGTCGCCGGAAAGGCGTTTTGCTTGGGGTGAGCAAAGCCGACATAAGCCACCGAATTCTCTGAGTGGATATGTATTCCTTCTTCTATCGGTAGATTCCCCATATCTTTGTGATTGACCCTACAAAAATACGTATAATTAGGTTTGATGGCATATGCAAAAAATTCAAGGGATATTATTTGATTTAGATGGAGTGTTTTATGTGGGTCAAGAGCTCATACCGGGCGGTAATAAAACTCTCGAATGGCTCCAAACCAGAGGGGTTCCGTATCGATTTGTTACCAACAACACCACATTGTCGCGCAGTGCACTAAGCTCAAAACTTCAAAGGTTGGGGCTTAATGTAGCAGAAAATGAACTGCTCAGTGCGAACTACGCGGGCGTATTGCAACTCAGAAATCTGGGGCTACAACGCAGTAGGCTGGTGTTACGTCCTGAAGCTCAGATCGATTATCCACCCACTGTTGAAGAAAATCCTGAAGCCATTGTGATTGGCGATGTCGGAAACCTATGGGATTATGATTTGCTAAATGAACTGATGAATCAGGTGTTAGAAGGATCGCAAATCGTGGCGCTGCACAAAGGGAGATACTTCCAAACCGAGCAAGGCTTGCAGCTAGACAGTGGTGCCTTTGTGGCGGCACTTGAACATGCAACTGGCCAAAAAGCACATGTAGTGGGTAAGCCTAGCGCTGCTTTTTTTACGCTAGCAACCCAAGAACTTGGATGCAATTCAGACTCAATATTGATGGTAGGCGATGATCTTATCAATGACATACAAGGAGCGCAAAAAATGGGTTATCAAGCCTTGTTGGTTCAAACAGGAAAATACCGAGCTGAGTTGGTAAAAAAATCAAATGTTCGTCCCGACGGCATACTTGCTTCTATACGGGATCTGCCGGAGTTTCTGTCGCAAAACCATGCGTTGTAAAAACAAATAAATCCCTTATTTTTGCCTCCTGCAACGGGGATGTAGCTCAGTTGGCTAGAGCGCTTGACTGGCAGTCAAGAGGTCGAGGGTTCGAATCCCTTCTTCTCCACTCGTAAATCCGCTACACTACACATTCTTAAAGCCCACCATAATAGGTGGGTTTTTTCTTTACAGGCACTTGACACTAAAATCACTCAAAGAACTACTCAAAAGTAGTCAAAACTGACAGACATTTGACAGACATTGTGTTTATAGCCTTGAATTAGATTGATTTAAGCGAGTGCACACGTGCAGAACGCATAAGGCTATTAGAGATAGGTTTAAAGTATATATTACCTACTGTAAAGCAGATAGAAAGCAGTTCAGAAACAGAGTTTCAAAGTATAGATTTCAACAAGATAATTAGGTACAAAGTATAGCTTCCTGATTTATGCATTAGATGGTGCGCCATAATGATTATCTTCTTTGCTTCCCTTAAGTATAGTCAAAATAAAAAGATATAAAAGTCCAATTATTGTTAGAGCCCAAAGTAAATTCCAACCACTTTTATTCACATCGTGATATCGTCTTACTGTAAGTGTTAAAGATGGAAGTATATTGAAAAAACTAAACAAACCAACTAATAGTCCACCATCTTCAAAATCTTCAGGCTGCATTTCTAAATTTGATATTAAAATATCATTGATGAAAATTGTATCAATACACGCTAATACAAAAGTTATTATTGTATAAAATAAAGTGTAATACCAAAACTCTTTTAGATTAGCCCTGCCATTGATGTCATTCCATTTCTTAAAAGCAAGGATAAAATATTTCATCGTATTGTTTTTAGTGGTACTAATTTAAGGAATTAAAACATAGGCATATTTTATCATTATTCTAACAAATTGAACAATTAACAATAGACTGTTGATAACGAAAGTTAGTTTAACATTTTATTGCAAATTGCTTAATATTTCATCTTTAATGTTATCGTATAATTTTACAATGAAAAGGTTAGATAAAGAGCATTATAAAATCTGTTTGGTAAACAATCATTTACTTCAAAAAAAAATAGATGATTTAATTAAAGAATCCTTTGAAAACTATTGTCATAGAAAAAACATCACCTATGATGACAGGGACGTTAAAATGGAGGATTTCAGAGAGGCGTATTTCCTTTCAGTGGACTATCTATTTAAGGAAGTTAATGAGTGGTAAACCATAGGCATATCCTCCTCTTTTAGTTCTGCTACTTCTAACTATCTAATAGCAGCTTTTCAAGACGCTCTATTCTTGCCTCTTGCTCTTTTAATCTATTTATTTCAGCTTGTTGTTTATTGAGTTTTGTGTCTTGCTCTTTCAAAGCATTTATAAGCACAGGAACAAGCCCTTGATAGTTTACTGACTTAACACCATTACTTTCCGATACAAGTTCAGGAAATACTTTCTCTATGTCTTGTGCAAGCACACCTATCTTTTGTTTCTTGTTATCATCCTTTTTCATAGTGTATGTTTTACCATCTATTTGTAATAGTTTGGCAAGGGTACTTCCAAGTGAAATGATGTTGGCTTTTAGCCTTGCATCAGAGTTAATACTTAAATCACCTGCAATGGTTGTAGTACCGTCAAACAGTATTGTAACCGCATCTGAGGGATCACTATAACCAAGAGCCCCTTCAACACCTCCATTTCCAATAACAAAGGCTCTGTTTGAAAAAGAAAAAACTTCTTTGCTGGCATTTTCAACACCAGTACTATTATAACCAATAGCGAAGGTTCCATAAGCATCTGCCTTAACACGGTCTCCAATAGCGTATGAGACTGTAGCGTCAGCCGTAGTTTGATATCCCAAGGCCATTGAGGCATAACCAGAAGCTGTACTTCCTATGCCACCAGCAATCGAAGAAACTCCACTTGCTGTTGTTCCTGAACCCGAAGCAATTGACCTAACACCAGTTGCTGAAGTATTAAGACCCATAGCTGTTGATTGATTTCCGAATGCAGTGGTTTGAGAACCCATAGCTATTGAATTATCACCGCTTGCAATGGTTTGAAACCCAAAAGCTGTAGCGCCATAATTACCACTAGCTGTTACTTGATCTCCAATGGCTATAGATGCTATACCAGTTGCTTCTGACGATGAACCTAAAGCAGTAGCACCATAATCACCACTGGCTAAATTATTGTTCCC
>JASFWO010000028.1:0-8466 GCA_050049275.1 Flavobacteriaceae bacterium
CTGTGTGGTATACAGAAGAAGCTCCGCCCCATGCGGCAAAGTCGTCCGAGCTGGTAATCCATAAATCTTCAGGTAAGTCACCTTGTTTCTTTAAATCTTGAAGGTGATTGACCCACTTAAGTATCACTCCAGGCGGCACGAAATAACCCGATGCCCAGTGTACCATGGCCTCATTGCCCACAGCGATGATTTTGACAATCTCTGGATACTGCTTGGCATAGGCTACGGCCCTTTGTATTTCTGCCGCATTATAGGCTTCATCTCCTTGGGTATGGTCAGGATTATCCGTCCATGCATCCTTGCAATTGATCCATGCGCCCACCATGACATACATTTCAAAATGAGGATCCTCTTGTTTCATCTCTGTGATGGCATCAAGCAAATGAGGCAGTTGTGCCAACTCTGTGTTGTAGGTGCGCAACACCTTGACCCCTATGGCAGAGAGGATGCGCATATCGTCCTTAATTTGATCCACACTGGGAACTGAGTCACGAGTGGACTGTCTATATCCTCCATAAGAAATGGCCTGATAATCGGGATTGCCTAGTATCTCCGCCGCTGTCGGACCTGATTCAGTCGTAGTACAAGCCGAAATACATATCGTTATCATAAACAGAAAAAAAACATATACCTTATGTAAAGCAGATATTTTCATTTTAGAAATAGACTTGTATTTGTTTGATTTGTCCATCTCGATCGAATACCTTTTGAGATTGTGATTGGCTCAGCTGATGCGCTTCTACCGAATTGTTTTGGCCATCGGCATAAATCAACTCTATCCCTGCTGTTTTTGAGTGGTCTTTGTGATAGACAACCGGTATTTGACAATATGTAAAACAAAGGGTTCCTGAGGGAATTACAATCGATTGTTTGTTGTTGTCAACGTCATAGTAAACAAAAACTTCTTCTTGTTTCAAAAACTCATCCTCACGAACAATCTGCGGGTCAAAATGTAAACATCCGTCGTGAGCCGACACCCCAAACTCGCCCCAACGGCAAAGGATGTCCTCTTTGACTTGTCCTGTCATACCAGGCTGTTGAGCTCCTCTTCCTGCAGGTGTATGAGAGTAAGGATCCGTTGGGAAGGCCCCATATACTTGAGGGGTCTTATGAGCGCCGATGCCATCGACAACTTGGTAATAATGATCGTGAAGTGCTTTGGTAATTTCTTTAGAAGATTTATCGTGAATAGAACTCCACAAAGCCTCTTGTACAGCCAAAGCTAATTTTGAAACCATGTGCCAGTAGATAGATCCCAAACCTTCAAAGCCAAAGAAAGTTCCTGACCTACCCGTAAACGATTTGTGATCAAAAAGATCTTCAAAAAGGTTCATCAACTGGTTTTGTTCTTCAGCTACCAACGGAGCATATTGCTCTGATAAATTGCCCAAAGCTTCTTTCAGACTGTTCGCATTGGTAAAGTTTCCGTTGAAGTGGTAGGCTCCTGAGCTGTCTTGCTGTACGATCTGTTTGTTGTTGTTTTCTAACAATTGTGTTAACAGCCTAGAGCCATCCACTGCAGTTTTTGGAATGTTGTTTTTCTCAAAAAAACGAGGTAGTGATTTGTCAGGATATAACATATAACTGTTTTGATCCGGACGATAAAGCTTACTAGCGCGCATTTGATCGAGCACTTCGAGCGCTTCTTCAGATGACAGATAGCCAGAACTTAAGACAGCCACCTGACCTTCTAACATTTCCGAAAGGTAGGCGATGGAAATCTCTTTGTTTTCTTCAAAAGCAATTAGGTTATATGCATGATATAAGCCATCATTGCGTTTGTTGGCAGCAATCGAATGATCGATAAATGCCAAACTCACTCTAACGAATTCTTTCAAATCAGAAGTACTAATGGACGCACCTTCTGCAGAAAACCCGTTTTTATAAATTTGATCTCTGTATTGACTGCCTGCCTGACCCAACGCATCTACAACTGTTTTTCGATCCGCATCACTAATCTGACCTGTGAGCAGAGATTCGAAGCGCAATAAGCTCTGAGCTATTTGTTGGAAAAACGTTTGTAGTTCTTTAGAGACCGAGCTTTCATCAAACGCCACAGAGTCAATCAAATTGTCAAAAAACTTAAAGAATCGACGCATGTAGTACAAAGTCACCATGGAGGTTCCATTTCCAACTAAAGCGTTGTTGGCATCGTTCCATTCGGGTCGCTGGGTGTTTAGCCATATTCCTGCTTCGGGAACAAAATTTGACATTTTTGCTAAAATGGTAACCAACAACTTCTCTAACATATTGACATGATAGACCGCACCGTTAGGATCCTTAAGCAAAGCGCCATCGGCTCCTAATTCGGATTTTTGACGATCGATTTGATCATGCAAAGGTTTGTCAAAAATGATGGTATCTTTTGGATCGGCTACAATGTCTTCATATGGTTTAATGACATAAGGAACATGTGCGTACACAAAACGGTTTTCTTGTAAGAAAGAAGCAAGCTTACCAGGATGGTGTTTTTCTGAAAATTCTAAAAATTTGAGTAGGTAGATGATCTGATGATCTCCCCAATAACCTATGTATGACCATGGATCATGGGGCTCAATGATTTCCCAATCAAATCCATCTTTTGTAACTCGGTAAGGGTTGTAGCCGTCAAAAGTAGAAGCGTTTAGAAACCTGAAAATCATCCCCTCAATAAAAGTAGGATAGGCATGTGCTAAAGCTTCCCAATTTTGGAAAATATCGCGCCAGTTCCCTTGGTAATCTAAAATTTTTGATCCGTCATTTTCATTTTGTGTATTGATAGAAAACCAGTTCCAAGGACGACTCGGGTCTCCATGACGACGGCTGAATTTTAAAGGCAAATATTCTGTGCTTAAACGCTGAATAGCAACAGAAGGGATTTTTTTGATGGTTTCTGTCAATTGACCCAAGTCAAAAATATCATCGAGTTGATCGAGAGATTGCTTATGTTGTGCATAAGCCTCTTTATTTGCATTTTGCAAGTATTCTAAAAAGTCTGCCTTTTCTATTTGATAATTGGCATCAAAAATTCCACCACGCATGATATTAAATAGGGTGTTAGAAAAATGGCGCATGATGGTACGCTTGTCTTCCGTTTTTTGAAGACCATCCGATGCAGCACAAAGCTGAATAAGCTTGTCAGTGCCCGATTTTATATCAGCGTGTAATTGTTCTGTGATGTTTTTACTGTTGATGGCATCAGCCAAGGCGCGAATGCCCACCATAGACTGGTTGACTTCGGCAACAACATACCAAGATTTTTCAGTACCTGTATCTAAAGTCAGGGTGTCTGAAACAAAATAGGCGCCTTTTTCCCCTTTATTCTCCCATTCTTCAGTGACATCTTTACCTCTGCGAAATGCCTCTAATTGAAAAGAGGAGAGTAAATAAGTTGGTTTTTCAAGGCCAATTGACCATACGGTGGTAGCCTTGAGCGCTTCGCTAGGTTCTGCACGGTCCACAATAATGGCACTTAAGGCATAAATCCCCAATCCTAGGTCTCTTTCGAGCTCGCTTTTCTTATAGGCATCCACCAAGTTGCTTTTGCTGTTCTGCAAATCGGCCTCAACTCCAAAGGGAACTAAGTTTTGGATCCCATCCAAAACATGTATAACACGAGACTTATCTCCAGTGTTGGTCAGCGTGGCTTTACGGACAAAACCGAATTTGTTACTGGAACTCCACTGATAACGAAAGCTGAGGTTCAAATCATGATTGACTTGTTCAAAAATCAAAGTATTCCCATACTCGCTTTTAAATAAGTTGGTTTCAAGGTCGTATAAGTAGTTGGTGTAAACAGAAAAGGGTTCCCACAAGAAAGTTTTATCCCCTTGTTCTACTCGTAAAATGGTTTTACTACCAGTTGTTTCGGATGTTTCCGTGATTTTATCGACAGTGTAGTAAGGAAATAAAGACTGATTACAATCTTTTCTACCTGCTGATAGACCCCCATTGCTAGCGATAAACATCCAATGGTTGGCATCGCTGACAACACTCATAAAAAACGGAGGCATGTTGTCTACATTACTGATTTTGTAGAACCATTCTCCTTCAATCTTCACTAAATCTCCGTCTGTTTGACTTGAATTAACCTTACGTTCTGTTTGGCCAATATGCATAAGTATTTTATATTTTTTTAATCAATAGAGCAAAAGCCCGTTGATGTTATTGTTTTACATTATTATTTACAAAAAAAGGGATGTTAGCTGTGGCTACATGTTCGTTGCCGTCATGTACATAAACAAATATTCGGTAAGCTCCTTTTACGTCAGGTACCGAAAACTCTATCATTCCTTCCTTTAATTCTTTTCTATTCCAGTGCACCGTCTCAGGACGATTTTCCAAATCTCCACCATCCTTAAGGTCTGTACTTTCATGTAGGATTTCAAAACTATAAGTAAGCTTATCTCCATCAGGATCTGAGCTTTTGACCTCGGCTTGATACAAATGGTTTGCCGCGAGTTTTATATTGCTGTAAGCGTCTTTGTTGTTTAAATGAAACGATTCAATGATTGGAGATCGGTTTTGAGGCCAATTTCCGGTCCATAAATATTCCATAACATCAACAGACTCGGTAGCGCTTCCATCTTCCGTGAAGACTCCATACCAAGTGGGCGTTCGTTCTTGTTTCTGTCCCCATAAAAAAACATAAGACCCTATGCATTGGGCTGTGTCTTTTTGAATGCTGTTTTGATAACGCTTTAAGTAATTTTTGGCTTTAACAGAGCTGTTTTCTTCAATGGGTACCCCCCATGAAGTTCTTGGAACTTCCCAGTGCCCGGTAGCGCCCCATTCAGTAACCATATAGGGACCGTCCCACCCATAATTACGAACTTGTTTGGGCAGTTGTTCTAGTTTTCCATAAACCTGAAAAGAAAGGATGTCTAGATCCGGTGCGCGTTCTTTAATCTCCTGAACCTCACGTCGAGAAATTCCTGCCAAAGTAGTTGTTGTAGGATGATTTGGATCGACCTGGTGAATCATTTGAGAAATGTCATTAACAGCATCCCAAACTTTGGGATTGGTGTATCGCAAGTTGAGTTCGTTTCCAATCGCCCATATCAATAAAGCGGGGTGGTCTTTAAGCGCAATTACTTCTTTTTTTATTCGTTCCAATTGAGCGGTAACTGCCTTTTGATCGTTGTAATCAAAGCCGTGCCGTTCTCTAGCAACTTCTATACCCATCGTAACCATAAGACCATGTTTGTGGGCCTCATCTAGGATCTCTAATGCAGTATTTTGGCCATTGTCCGTGCGCCATGTGCGAAATGAGTTGCCTTTGTGTTTGGCCAATGCCTCTATGCTGCCAAATTCCAAACCAGCTCCATTGATATAAAAAGGTTGGTCATTTACAGACAATACATACTGACCATTTGTTTTGTCTATAGTCACTCGAGCTGGACCTTCAATGCTTTTGTTGTTCATGTTGTTTTTAATACTCATGGATGCGGTAGAAAACATAAGAACAATTAACGCGAGTATGATTGAGTGTTTTTTTTTCACATGTAAGGTTTTTGTGCGGTCTTGGCCACAAGTTCATTTTCAATTTCTTCTAAGGATTTCCCACGAGTTTCGGGCAATATTCGAACAAATAATATAATACCCACAGCTGCGATAGAACCATAAATCAAAAAAGTTAGGGCGCTGCCTAGATTTGACAACTCCCATGGAAAAACTTGTTGAATAACCCAGCTAGCAAATGAGTTGACAAAGCCAATCGCTCCAATCGCCAGTCCCCTGTATCGATTCGGGAAAAGCTCAGAAAGCATCACCCACATAACAGGTCCTAAAGAAAAAGCAAAGCAAGCAATAAAGCCTAAAATCCCAATGAGAACAAGGGTGGCATTCATGTCAATGGCAGCTTCTAAAATAGCGCCTTCGTGTTTGGAATAAACTTGATTGCCAATGGCTTCTTTGATGTCGTTTTTAAACGCTACATCACTGTAATAAGTTTGATCTTGAAACTTTGCAAGTTTAAAAGATTCGATGCCATCTAGATTAGTAATCTCTTCGGCAGTAAGTTGATATTTGGCTTGGTTGAAACCATAAGCACATACAAGCAAACTCACAGCAATACCTGTCATGCCAACAATAAGAAGAGGTCTTCGGCCCATACGATCGACTAAGTACATAGCAATCAGAGTGAAGATTACCGTCGTAAAGCTCAATAAAACACCTGAAGAGAAAGCTGCATCAGTACCAATCCCCGTTTGTTTAAAAATCGAGGTGGCATAAAAGTATATGGCATTGATCCCTGTTACCTGTTGAAGGATACCTAAGGTTAGGCCCACCAGCATAATAAATCGCAAAGATGGGTGGAGCAATTCACGAATGGAGGTTTTCTTTTGTTGAGTGTTTTCAGTAATATTTTTTTCTATGCCTTGGATTTCCAAAGCCGCTTGTTGAGATCCATGTATGGTTTCTAAAACCGATTGGGCTTGAGAAACATGACCTTGAGTGTACAACCATCTAGGGCTTTTGGGCACAAAAAACAACAGTAAAAAGTAAAGGATGGCGGGAAAAAACTCTACCCCCAACATCCAACGCCAAATGTTTTGATCGTTCAGAAATGTATTTCCTGAACTGTAACTTTCATTAAAATAGTAATTGCTTAAAAAGGCTGCAAAAAAACCTAAGACAATATTGAGTTGCTGTATAGAAACGAGTGTACCTCGGTTTTCAGCGGTTGAAATTTCTGCTATGTAGGTAGGTGCTAAGACCAGTGCGGCTCCAAAGGCCAAACCTCCAACCATCCGCGCCAAGTACAAAGCTTCATAAGAAAGTGCATAGGCAGAGGCAATTGCAGAAAATGCATATAAAAACGCAACAACTAATAATATTTTTTTTCGACCCACTCGATCGCTTAATCGGCCGGCCACCAACATGGCGATCATGGCTGCAAAAGAAGGTGAACTCACCACCCAACCTGTTTGTGTGTCATTCAGATTAAACTCTGGGCCTGCATAGGACATAACTCCAGAAATAATACCTGCATCAAAACCAAAGAGAAACCCTCCAAGCGAGACTACAAAAGCAATAAAAAGAGTTTTTCTGGTCATAATTAAAAGATGATTTTACATCTAAAATAAGCAGGTTGTTTTTTGGTAAGTGTTCAGGGGGTATGTATTCTTAAAGCATTTTTTTAAGAAAAAAATAAAGGTTTGCAATAATAAGTGCTAAAGTTTAAAGGGTAAGTACAAACAACTATACTAAAGCTCTACTTTAAAATTAAATGACACTACCTAGGCTATACAAATACTTTTAAGTAACTGATCAACATGATTTTACTGGTACACTCTTATGTAATCAATTTCCATGACGTCTTCAGAAAAATTTGGATCGATTGATCCACCTAAAGTACCTCCCATAGCCACATTTACAATGATGAAAAAAGGTGAGTAAAAGGGCAGATTATCGTTAAGGTTGATGCGATAATAGTCATCATCATCAACAGAAATTTTAATGTACTTATCTGTCCAATCCATGGAGTATATGTGCCACTCTGAATCTAAGTTTTCAACATCTTCTGAGTCTTTGCTATAACTTGCCGGGCTGTATGAAGATCCATTATTCCAGTGTGTAGTTCCCAGGACATACGATTTTTCATTACCTCTTTGTTCCATCACGTCTATCTCTCCGCAAAAAGGCCATCCCAGCGTGCTGTGTGTATTGCCAAGCAACCAAATGGCAGGCCAAGTACCTTGACTTGCGGGAAGTTTGGCTTTGACTTCCATCTTTCCGTAGCGAAAACTATAATTCCCTTGGGTTTTCATCCTGCCAGAAGTGTAATCAAAGTTTCCTCTTTTTTCTTTTTTGGCGGTGATTTTAAGCGTTCCGTCAGACACATGTAAGTTAGATGAATGGTAATATTGTACCTCTCCATTTCCCCAACCCCAATCACCGTTGCCCGTCTCAATTCTCCAAATGGAGTTGTCAGGAGCACCTTCATAATCAAACTCTTCTGACCAAACAAGAACGTCATTATTTCCAGATCCAACAGGGATGTCAGGATTAATAGGTGTTGTTGGGTCTAAAGGTTGTGGATCGTCACCACCACAAGACAAAAAAGTGATGAATAATAAAAGGGATAAAAAACGTTTCATGAGTGTATTAAAGGGGGTGTAAATTTTGTTTTAGAGAAAACATACGGCTCTAGTGAGCCGTATGTTTTTGAAATAATAAAAAATATTATTACTGCTTAACAAAATTGAATGTCCAAGTAGCCTCAGGCTCTGGGTGAAAACCTTGGATAGTGATGGTCAAGTTGTCACCATCTAGTGAATAGTTATACTCAATTGTGTTATCCGCAGGCATCCCATCTTCACCAGTGTTGTGAACTTTTGCTAGCCCAAGGAAAGCACCTTCTCCTACTACAGTTACAGTAGTACTATTTGCAGACCAAGTAGCTTCGTTAGAACCATTCCAAGGAGCAACTAAGGCGCCACAGCCCTCCGCTTCAGCTCCGTGGGGAGCACCTTCCAACCAAGT
>JASFWO010000030.1:0-8241 GCA_050049275.1 Flavobacteriaceae bacterium
GAAGAGTGAAAATTCTTCAACGATTTCGGCTTGTGTTTTCTCTATACTCATCCCCTTCAAAAATACAAATTAACGCAACATTTCTACTGCCCGCTTTAATCCAGATACCATGGCATCAATTTCTTCTTTGGTGTTATAAAAAGCAAAGGAAGCTCTAACAGTCCCTGGGATTTGGTAATAATCCATGATGGGTTGGGCACAATGATGACCTGTGCGTACTGCAATCCCCATTTTGTCAAGTAGGGTACCGATGTCATATGGGTGGATGCTGTCTACATTAAAAGAAATCACGGCTGTTTTGTTAGGAGATTCTCCATAGATACGAAGTCCATCAATTTGATTTAGTGCTCGGGTTGCATATTCAAGAAGTTCCGCCTCATATTGGGCAATGTTTTCAAATCCGATGCTATTCATATAATCTACAGCGGCTCCAAAAGCAATCCCTCCGCAAATATTGGGTGTGCCTGCCTCAAACTTATGAGGTAAGTCAGCATAGGTGCTTTTTTCAAAAGTAACCTCAGCAATCATTTCACCTCCCCCCTGATAGGGCGGAAGCTTATTGAGCCACTCTTCTTTGCCGTATAACATACCCACTCCTGTGGGTCCACAAAGTTTATGAGCAGAAACTGTATAAAAATCAACATCAAGCGCTTGTAAATCTGGCTTGATATGCGGACATGCTTGGGCACCATCAATCAACACTGCAGCGCCTACAGCGTGGGCTTGTTCGATGATTTCTTCAATAGGATTTACCGTTCCCAAGGCATTGGATACGTGGTTGACGAAAACCAAACGTGTTTTTTCGTTAAGCAACTCGGCATATGCATTCATATCCAAAGTACCCATATCAGTCATTGGAATTACCTTAAGTTTTGCCCCACTGCGTTCACACATCATCTGCCATGGCACGATGTTAGAGTGATGCTCTAATGCCGAAACAATCACTTCATCCCCAGCTTTAATCAAAGAGCCAAATCCAAAAGCTACCAAATTGATGCTATGGGTTGTGCCAGATGTGAATAGAACCTCACGGGTATGCTTGGCGTTGAAATGCTGTTGCAGGGTTTTACGAGCCGCTTCGTATCGGTCTGTAGCCTCTTGGCTTAGTGTGTGAACCCCACGGTGGATGTTTGCGTTGTAGTTTTGGTAGTACGCTGCGATGACATCAATGACTTGTTGGGGTGTCTGTGAGGTTGCTGCATTGTCAAAATACACCAAAGGACGATCGTTAACAGTTCGTTGGAGGATGGGAAAATCAGCGCGAATAGTTGCGATATCGAATCCCATTGTATTACAGATTAAAACCTAAGTTAACACCTAATTTTTTTGCAATCAAAGTGTTGATGCGCGATTTCACAGATGAAATTCCTACACTAGACAATACGTTGTTCGCAAAAGCATATGTGAGCAGGGCACGGGCTTCTTTTTTGGGGATGCCTCTGGTTTGCAAATAGAACAAAGCAGACTCATCTAATTGTCCTATGGTACAACCATGGCTGCATTTGACATCATCTGCAAAAATCTCAAGTTGAGGTTTGGTATTGATGGTGGCTTTGTCACTCATCAATATGTTGTTGTTTTGTTGAAAAGCATTGGTTTTTTGAGCTTCTTGCTCGACCAATATTTTTCCGTTAAACACTCCTGTGGATTGCCCGTCAAAAATGCCTTTGTATTCTTGATGACTGTTTGAATTTGGGTGTGCATGATGCACCAAAGTATGGTGATCAACCAGTTGTTTTCCCTCAATCAGTGTGATGCCCTTCATAGTGGACTCTATGGCGGAGTCTTTATGGTAAAAATGTAAGTTGTTTCGAATGAGTTTGCCCCCAAATGAGAATGTATGCACTTTTGCATGAGAATGTTTCTGCTGACTGATATAAGTGCTGTCTATAAGCGAAGCCTCTTGGTGGTCATTTTGAATTTTATAGTAATCGATCTGAGCTCCTTTGAGTGTAAATATTTCAGTAACCGAGTTGGTAAACACAGAGACATCACTCAAACTTTGATGGCGTTCTATGATTTGCACTTCCGCATTGGAGTCAACCACAACTAGGTTGCGAGGTTGTAACATCAGGTTTGAGTTAACCCCCGTTGAAAAATGAATGATTTGAATGGGTTTCTCAACAACCTTTCCTTTGGGAATATGAATAAATGCACCTTCTTTGGTAAGCGCTGTATTCAAAGCGGTTAGGGAATCCTCACGATCAGCTATTTGATCAAAATAAGCGTCAATAACCTTTTTATATTTAGGCATTGTTAGGGCTGCGGACATAAGGCAAACATCCATACCTTCATGAGTGGTTTCTGATAAAAATGTACTGTAAATCCCATCAACCAATACAATTTTGTACGTGTCTATATCGTGTAATATGTAGCGTTGTACGTCGCTTAGGGTAAGCTCTTTTGTTTTTTTAGGAAACACACTAAAATCTGTTTTAACCAATGCGTTGAGAGAGGTGTATTTCCACTCTTCCATTTTTTTGGTAGGGAATCCTTGTTGCTCAAAAGTATCTATAGCATTGGCACGTAATTGTGCCACACTAGCATGCGCACCAGGTTCAGAAGCCATGGCAACATAAGAAGCAACCAATTTGTCTTTAAGTCCCATATCAGATGGCTTGTTTAATCCAGTCGTAACCTTTTTCTTCAAGTTCAAGAGCCAACTCTTTGGTTCCCGACTTTACAATTTTACCCTCATGCAGTACATGAACAAAATCTGGAACGATGTAGTCCAACAGTCGTTGATAGTGGGTAATGACTATGATGGCATTGTCTTTATTGCGTAAGGTGTTAACTCCGTTGGCAACCACTCTAAGGGCATCGATATCTAAACCCGAGTCGGTTTCGTCAAGAATAGCCAGTTTAGGGTCTAACATGGCCATTTGAAATATTTCGTTTCGTTTTTTCTCTCCACCTGAGAAGCCGTCATTGAGCGAACGCGACAAAAAATGAGTGTCAATACCAAGCAATTTAGCTTTTTCTTTGATTTTTTTGAGCATCACGTTGGCGGGCATTTCGTCCAATCCTTGCGCCTTACGCGTTTCGTTGATGGCGGTTTTGATAAAGTTTGTGACCGTTACCCCCGGTATTTCTACAGGATATTGGAAAGATAAAAACACCCCAAGATGCGCACGCTCATCAGCACTTAATTCGCCAATATCTGTTCCTTGAAACAAAACATTTCCTTTTGTGACTTCGTAGTCCTCATGTCCAGCAATGACCGTAGAAAGGGTACTTTTCCCTGATCCGTTGGGCCCCATAATGGCATGTACTTCTCCAGCTTTGACATCTAAATGGATGCCGTTGAGAATTTTTTTGCCCTCTACTTGGGCGTGTAGGTTGTCGATACTTAACATATATTATTCTGTTCGGATTTGAATCATTTGATTTTCGGTGATAGAGGAGGGTGCTACGGAGTCAATTTCGACCACACGCACTATTTTACTCCATCCATCGGAGTTTGGATTATCGCTAATAACCCCTTTAAAATACACTTGAACCATGTCAAAACTGTCTTTTTGATTGGGAACGGTTTGCGCATGAAGTTCGTGGAGCATATCGTCTATGACCACCCCATAAATTTCACTACCTGTATTAAGAACTGCAGCCCCGCTGTAGAACAAAAACTCCCCCGAAACGATTTCGGGTTTTTCTTTGGGAGGTGTTGAGCAAGCAGCCACGCTTAACAACAACAGTAAAAAATATAATTGGCTTTTCATTGTATTTGGGTTTATGTTATCCTACGGATCCTTCTAAGGAAATTTCTAGTAATTTTTGTGCCTCCACTGCAAATTCCATCGGCAGTTTATTAAGAACCTCTTTACTAAATCCATTTACGATAAGAGCAATCGCTTTTTCAGTATCTATACCTCTTTGGTTGCAGTAAAAAATTTGGTCTTCTCCGATTTTACTAGTAGTGGCCTCATGTTCAATTTGCGCGCTTTTATTTTTAGCTTCTATGTATGGGAAAGTATGCGCCCCACAGAGATTTCCCATAAGCAACGAGTCACATTGCGAGAAATTCCGCGCGTCTTCAGCTCTAGGGCTGATTTGGACCAATCCTCGGTAGCTGTTCTGAGAGGTTCCCGCAGAAATTCCTTTCGATATAATGGTGCTTTTGGTCCGCTTACCCAAATGAATCATCTTAGTGCCCGTATCTGCTTGTTGGTGGTTGTTGGTTACAGCGATGGAGTAAAACTCTCCAATGCTGTCATCTCCTTTCAAAATACAAGAAGGATATTTCCAAGTTACTGCAGATCCAGTTTCTACTTGAGTCCATGAAATTTTTGATTTGTTATGGCATATGCCACGCTTGGTTACAAAGTTGAATACGCCTCCTTTACCGTCTTTGTCTCCAGGAAACCAATTTTGAACGGTAGAGTATTTAATTTCGGCTTGATCGTGAGCAATCAGCTCAACTACAGCAGCATGTAATTGGTTTTCATCCCGGGCAGGTGCTGTACAACCTTCTAAATAGCTCACATAGCTGCCTTCGTCTGCAATCACCAAAGTTCGTTCAAACTGTCCAGTCCCGGCTTGATTTATTCGAAAATAAGTAGAAAGTTCCATAGGGCAATGAACCCCTTTGGGAATATAACAAAACGATCCATCAGAAAACACAGCCGAGTTTAAAGCCGCATAATAATTGTCGGTTCGCGGCACCACTGTGCCAATGTATTTACGCACAAGTTCTGGATATTCTTTAATGGCCTCAGAAATCGAACAAAAAATAATCCCTTTTTTTGCCAGTGTGTCTTTAAAAGTTGTTGCAACAGACACCGAATCCATCACAATATCTACGGCTACTCCAGCCAATTTTTTTTGCTCTTCGATGGATATCCCTAATCGCTCAAAAGTATTTAACAGTTCTGGATCAACTTCGTCTAAGCTATTGTATTTGGGCGCAGTTTTAGGTGCTGAATAATATGAAATGGCCTGAAAATCAGGTTTAGGATATTTTACATTCGCCCAGTCGGGCTCTTGCATGTTGCTCCAAGTACGATAGGCTTCCAAACGCCATTCGGTCATCCAAGTGGGCTCATTTTTACGCTTTGAGATGGCTTTTACAATCTCTTCATTGAGCCCGACCGGAAAGGTGTCTGATTCAATGTCAGTGTAAAAACCATATTCGTACTCTTTGGTTTCGAGCTCTTTTTTTAATTCTTCTTCTGTATAGGCCATAGCAATAATTTAGAGCGAAAAACTTTCTCCGCAACCGCAGGTACGATTGGCATTTGGGTTGTTAAACACAAATCCCTTCCCATTCAGACCACCCGAATACTCTAAGGTGGTTCCCACTAGATAAAGAAAACTTTTCTTATCCACCACGATCTTGACCTCATTGTCCTTAAAAACCTTGTCTTCTGACCCAACCTCTCTATCAAAGGCCAGATCATAAGACAAACCTGAACAACCACCACTCTTTACTCCTACACGCACGAAATCTTGTGCGGCATCAAAGCCGTCGGCTTGCATTAAGCGCGACACTTGTTGTTTTGCAGATTCAGAAACCTTAATCATGGTTAATATAGATTTTGTCTAAATAAAGTGCAAATATACGGATTTTTAAGCTGTTAGAGCGATTAGTAAATATGTTAAAAATCAATTTAAATCCCCATTTTTCATTTCTGAATCCCTCAAAACCCAAATTGGCTTTTAAAAAGAAGTTGGTCATGTTTTATATATGATCATTGCTGCTTCAAAGCGAATGATTTTGCATTCAAAAAATAGCATGTAATTTTGCAAGATGTTTGACAATAAAAACCAAGCCAAAACGCCCTTATCTGACTTGGGCGAATTTGCACTTATAGATTTACTTACCAAAGACTTTCCAATTCAACAAGTTTCTACCGTTAAGGGTGTGGGAGATGACGCCGCTGTTTTAAAGCACCCAAATGAAAACACACTAGTTTCTTCAGACATGTTGGTTGAAGGTGTTCACTTCGACTTAGCCTATATGCCCTTAAAGCATTTAGGTTATAAAGCGGTGATGGTTAATCTGTCAGACATATATGCTATGAACGGAACAGCGACTCAAATTACCGTGAACATTGCGGTTTCGAATCGCTTCCCCAAAGAAGCAATAGAAGAACTTTATGCAGGCATATATTTGGCTTGTAAAAATTATAAGGTGGATTTGGTTGGCGGGGATACAACAAGTTCCACAACGGGTCTTATCATTAGTATAACCGCTTTGGGCACTACCCAAAAACCTTTCTATCGCAAAGGCGCTTCACCTAATGACCTTTTGGTCGTAAGTGGTGATTTAGGCGCTGCCTATATGGGATTGCAGGTGTTAGAAAGAGAAAAAGAAGTTTTTAAGGCCAACCCGAACAACCAACCCGACTTGGATGCATACACTTATTTAATTGAGCGTCAATTGAAACCGGAAGCTCGGAAAGACATTCCAGAATTACTCACCCAACTCGAAGTGATGCCCACATCTATGATAGACATCAGTGATGGTTTGTCTTCCGAAATATTACACTTATGTAAACATTCAGAAGTGGGCTGTGATTTGTATGAAGATAAAATTCCATTGGATCCCCAATTTATCTCAGTTTGTGAGGAATTTAACCTAGACAGTACAACGATTGCTTTGGCTGGAGGAGAGGATTACGAATTGTTATTTACCATCAATCAGGATGACTACAACAAAATCAAAGGCAACCCCAGCCTAACTGTCATTGGTCATATAACCGATGCTGCTTCTGGAGCTCATATCATCACAAGAGGGGGCGAGAAAATCGCGTTGCAAGCTCAGGGATGGAAATCGTTCTAGGAATTCATTAAGGTTTCAATCTCTTCGGCCTCTATCGGAATATTTTTCATCAGATTGATTGGAGATCCATTTTCTTGTACAACCACATCATCCTCTAGGCGAACACCAAAACCTTCTTCTGGAATATATATTCCAGGTTCGACCGTAAAAACCATATGAGGCTTCATGGGTTGATCGAGCAGACCATAATCGTGTGTGTCTAGACCTAAGTGATGCGATGTGCCGTGCATAAAGTATTTTTTATAAGCGGGTTTTTCTTTGGTTTGGTTTTGCACGTCTGCTTTGTCTAGCAAGCCCAATCCTAAAAGTTCATCGGTCATGATTTTACCTACCTCGATGTGAAAGTCTTTCCACAAGGTTCCTGGAACAAGGAGTTGGGTAGCCTCATTTTTAACTCTTAAAACCGCATCATACACGGCTCTCTGTCTTTTATTGAAACGTCCCGAAACAGGAATGGTACGTGTCATATCACTCGAGTAATTCGCATATTCAGCTGCTACGTCCATGAGCAACAAATCACCCTCTTGGCATTGTTGGTTGTTCTGAATATAGTGCAGAACATTGGCATTGACACCCGAGGCGATGATGGGCGTGTATGCAAAACCTTTTGAACGGTTTCGGAGAAATTCATGGGCATACTCGGCTTCGATTTCGTATTCCCATACACCAGGTTTGACAAAACCCAACACCCTTCTGAACCCTTTTTCGGTAATATCACATGCGTGCTGAATGCGTGCGATTTCCTCAGCATCTTTGACCGACCGCAAGCCTTGCAATATAAAATTGCTCTTTTCGTATTGGTGATTGGGAAATTCTTTTTGACACCACTCAATAAAGCGATCTTCACGTGTTTGGGTTTCCACTTGGGCACGATAATGCTCATTGGTGTTAATGTAAATATGTTCACACGGGGCAGTCAGTTGCTTAAAAACATTTTCGAAGTCTTGAATCCAATGTACTTTTTGTACTCCTGATACCTTGGTGGCCTCTTGTTTGTTGAGTTTGGCTCCCTCCCAAACAGCAATATGGGCGTTTGTTTCACGAACGAAAAGCAGTTCGCGTTGAGATGGGTCTTTGGCGTCTGGGCAAAGCACCAAAATGGTTTCCTCTTGATCGACTCCGCTGAGATAAAACAAATCACGATGCTGTTCAAAAGGCAAAGTACTATCGGCACTAATGGGATAGATGTCATTGGCATTGAAAACCGCTATGCTGTTGGGCTTGAGTTGGGCAGCAAAGCGTTTTCTGTTTTCGACAAATAAAGATGAGGGAAAAGGCGCGTACTTCATAGACTCGTAGGGATTTAGAGTAAAGGTATCAAAATTCGAAAAATTAGATTAACTTAAACAACTTAATATTATCTTTTTGGCATGAATAAATGGTTTTTTTCATTGTGGGTAGCAACAACAATTTTTGCCCAAGAAACTCCCTCTTTAGTGTCTCAAACGCCAGTAGTCAAC
>JASFWO010000134.1:0-3298 GCA_050049275.1 Flavobacteriaceae bacterium
ATGGAAGGGCTGCGCAGTTCCTTCTTTAACATAGGACATGTACCGAAAAAAGACAATGATTCTATTTGGAAAGACTTTAAAAAAACCATGCAAGGTTTTAGTAGGAAACGAAATTATTTTTATAAAAACCTAAAAAAATCCTACAACGAAAATCTCCAAAAACGCTTAGATATCATTAAAGAAGCTGAAGAGCTCAGTTTATCGGAAGATTATAAAACCACTACTCCAAAGATCATCGCCCTTCAAAAAAAATGGAAAGAGGCAGGAGCAGTCTCAAGAAAACAAAACGATAAAGTTTGGCAAAAATTTCGAGCTGTTTGCAACGCCTATTTTGATGGCATGGACGCCCGTCGCAACAAAGAAACTGATCAAGAGCAAGAAGCATGGGATCAGAAATCTGCACTATTATTAACCGTTCAAAACTTTTCTGAGTCTAACGACTCATCTGAAGATCAAATAAATGCCTGGATATCCGAATGGAGAAACTATGGAGCTGTTGCCAAAAGCAAATTAAATATTGAGAGTAAATTTATATCTGCCATAGCTAAGGCTTTTAAAACTTTAGGGCTTGACGATGAGCAGATCCAAAAAAAGCGTTACGAACTGCAATTACAACTCATGTCTGGCAGGCCAGAAGCATTGCTTAAAGAAAGAGCGTCTATTCAGCGTAAAATTGAGGAAGCCAAGCAACAAATCATCCAACTGGAAACTAATATGCAGTTTTTTAGTGAAAACTCTTCAGACAATCCAATAGTAGCTAAAGTGAATCAAGACATTAAAAAACATCGTGAGATGCTTGAAAAGCTTGAGGAAAAGAAAAAAATGTTAAAATCATCTTAACTCTTTTTCTTCTTGGCTGCTTGCCATAGGGCTTCTAGGTTTTCTAAATCGAGATCAGATATCTTTTTCTCTTCACCCTCTAGTTGTTGCTCCATCCATTTAAATCGGTCGATAAATTTTTGATTGGTCCGCGCCAAAGCATCGTCCGCGTTGATGTTCATAAACCGAGCATAGTTGACTAAAGAAAACAGAATGTCTCCAAATTCGACTTCCATTTGTAGAGCGTTTCCATTCTGAAATTCTTCCAGAAACTCTTCCATTTCTTCTTTGATCTTCCATACTACATCTTCCGTTTTTTTCCAATCAAAACCTATACCAGCAGCTTTTTCTTGAATGCGGTGCGCCTTTACCAAACTTGGCAATCCATTGGGCACACCCGTCAAAACACCTTTATTGCCTTCTTTAAGTTTAATTTTTTCCCAGTTTTGTTTTACTTCTTCCTCGTTTTCTATCTCAGTATCTCCATAAACATGGGGGTGTCGTTGGATAAGCTTATCACAAATACCATGGACAACATCCGCAAAATCAAATGCCTTTTGTTCACTTCCAATTTTTGAGTAAAAAACAATGTGTAGTAAGAGATCTCCAAGTTCTTTTTTGATCTCATCATTATCATTTGCTAAAAGAGCATCGCTAAGCTCATAGGTTTCCTCGATAGTCAAATGCCTTAGACTGTTAAAGGTCTGTTTTTTGTCCCACGGACATTGAACACGCAACTCATCCATAATGGTCAACAAACGGTCAATCGCCTTAAGTTGCTGGTCGCGTGTGTTCATGTTTTATTGGATAATTTTTTTATCAGCAAATGTCATGGGGTAGTCAGCAAAAATCTTACCACGAGCTATTTGCGAAAGTTTAGACTTAAGAAGTTTTTTCTTAAATGAACTCAATTTGTCAGTAAATAAAATACCCTCGATATGATCATATTCATGCTGAACTATTCGAGACGCTATTCCACTAAGCTCCATTACTTGTGGCTTAAAGTTTTCATCAAAAAACTCAATCATTATTTCGTCCTTACGACTTACATCTTCACGAATATCAGGGATACTCAAACAACCTTCGTTAAAGTTTTCCATAACTCCACTTCTGCCTACAATGGTAGGGTTGATAAATACGTGTTTAAATTTTTTGAGATTGTTGCGCTCCGAAAGAACCAGTTCTTTATCTTTAAAAAAGGGGCTTGCATCGATCACAAAAAGTCGAATAGGCAATCCGATTTGAGGAGCTGCTAGGCCTACTCCATTGGCTCCATACATGGTGTCCCACATATTACCGATCAGCCGACTGAGTTCAGGATATTGTTTGTCAATATCTGTTGTTTTTTGTCTAAGGACTGGATGTCCATAACCAACAATTGGTAAAATCATGGCATATTGTTTTGTGAGGTCAAAAAAGATTGTAATAAAATCGTAGCGCTGACTTTGTCAACCAACGCCTTATTAGTTCTAGCTTTCCGTCCCAGACCTGAATCAGAAATAGACTGAGCCGCAATTTTAGATGTAAAACGTTCGTCGTAGGTGTAGTGCTTAAGTTGGGGAAAACGAGCCTTACATTGACCAATAAACAAGTTTACTTCATTCGCAATATCTGAAGGTTGGTTGTGCAAACGCATAGGCATACCAACGAGTATGCCCGACACAGAAACTGTCTTTTGATAATTGTCAATAAAATCAAGTAATTGATAAGTTGGAACAGTATCGTGACCAAAGGCAAAAATCTGCTCATCGTCTGTTACAGCAACTCCGCATCGTTTCAATCCATAATCAATTGCTATCAGTCTGCCCATAGTTGCAAAAATACGCTTATTGACACAATTTGTGTATGAGGGGGATTTTTAATCATATTGAAGCTATATTTGAAAAAAAAATTGAAAAACATGACTCATTTACAAAACATCATAGAATCTGCCTGGGAAAATCGTGAATTGTTAAAACAAAACGAAACTCAAAATGCCATCAGATCTGTTATAAGCGCTCTAGACGAGGGCAAACTTCGTGTTGCAGAACCGATTGATTCTGGGTGGAAAGTCAATGAGTGGGTCAAAAAAGCAGTCGTGCTATACTTTCCAATTCAAGGCATGGAAACCCTTCAAGCAGGGCCATTGGAGTTTCATGATAAAATTCCATTAAAGACTGGCTATAAAGAAAAGGGGATTCGTGTTGTTCCTCATGCTGTTGCACGTCATGGCGCCTATATTTCTCCAGGAACAATATTGATGCCCAGTTATGTAAACATAGGTGCTTATGTGGACGAAGGGACGATGGTGGACACTTGGGCTACCGTGGGTAGCTGTGCGCAGATTGGCAAAAATGTTCACTTGAGTGGTGGTGTTGGTATTGGAGGTGTCTTAGAGCCCTTACAGGCCGCACCTGTTATCATTGAAGACAATGCTTTTGTGGGATCGCGCTGTATCGTAGTAGAGGGAGTCAGAGTAGAGACAGAAGCTGTTTTGGGT
>JASFWO010000038.1:0-7495 GCA_050049275.1 Flavobacteriaceae bacterium
TCTTTACTTTCAGCATGCCTTCTTGTGGATGTTTTTGCTAACTGCTACTATGGTGTATGCCCAAAAATCTATCATCCTTGAAGGAAAAGTTATAGCCTCTGAGTCTATGGAAACACTCCCTTATGCAACCATATCGGTTGTTGATGGAGATGATAAGATTGTTGATGGTGGTTTAACAGATGAAACAGGCGGTTTTTCAATCAAAATTAAGTCTGGTGAATACAAAATAAATATTAACTATACTGGATTTGAATCAAATGTTATTGCTGCTAGGTTATATTCAAAGTCTGTAGACCTTGGAGAGATTCAAATGAAATCTAAATCTACAGAACTAGAGGGTGTTGATGTGGTCAGTCAAATGGCTGAGTTGGAAATCAGGTTGGATAAAAGAGTTTATAATGTATCACAAAGTTTGGTCACCAAAGGAGGGACAGTCACTGATGTATTGGAAAACGTTCCCTCTGTTTCTGTAGACATCGACGGAAACATAGAGTTGAGAGGCAATACCAACGTTCGAATTTTGATAGACGGGAAGCCCTCTGGATTAGCGAGCGTAGGAGGTGTTGAAGCTTTGTCTAAACTCCCAGCGGAAACGATTCAAAAAGTAGAAGTAATTACTTCACCCTCTGCACGTTATCAGGCAGAAGGATCGACAGGCATCATCAACATCGTGACTACCAAGCAATTTCTAAAGGGCCTTAATGGTGTCTTTTCGGCGTCTGCGGGTAGAAACGAAAGTTATGGCGGAACCGCCAATATCAATTATAAAAAAGGCAGTTTTAATTTTTTCACCAATTCGGGTTACCGAGACAATACCAATCTAGGGGGTGCTTATCAAAAAAATACCTATGTATCAAATTCTTTGATAGATCAATTTATTGAAGAAAGATCTTTTGATCGACGTAGAGAGGGATTTAATATAAACTTTGGAACTGATATAAATTTGGGTAAAAAAACATCCTTTTCACTCATTTATACAAACACAAAAAGAGATGGGGTTGACGTAACTATAAATTCACAAACTCAATTTTTGAATGACAACAATCAGATTGAGTCTACACGAAATGAAGACGAGGTAGATTTTGATAATAACGATCAAGTTTCATTCAATTTTGAGCATAAATTCAATGACTCTGGGCACTTGTTGACAATCAACCTTCAAAAAGAATGGGACGAAGAACTAGAAACAGCCTCCTTACAATCCTTTGATGACACAGGCATCGCTTCTGAACCCTTTGAAAAGAACATCACAGATGATCAACAAAATCGTGAATTGGCACAAATAGATTACGTCTATCCAATTAATGAAAATACACAGTTTGAGGCAGGATATAGAGGTAGCATAAACAATCAAGTAATCGACTTTGAAGTTCTCATAGAAGATGCCTCAAAAAACTTGATACGCAACACAGATTTATCGAATACATTGAACTACGATGAAGAGGTGCACGCATTCTACACCCAGTATGGTAAAAAGTATGGAGACTTTTCTATACTGGCAGGACTGAGACTTGAAGACACTCGTGTGGGAGTATATCAACTAAGTGGAGATTACGAAAATGGCGAGAAGAACTACAGAGACTTGTTTCCTACACTTAATTTGGGCTTAGTGATAAATCCTACAACGAGTGTTACATTGGGCTACAACCGAAGGATAACACGCCCAAATAGTTGGTTTCTCAATCCTTTTCAATCACGCTCTAGTCGGACCAGTTTTTTTCAAGGGAATCCAGAGGTGAACCCTAGTTACTCAAACGGAGTAGATATTGGCTATTTAAAACAATTCAAGAAATTCACTTTAAACAGTTCTTTATATTACAGACATTCGACAGAGTCTATAAGCAGGGTTGCTGTATCTAGCGGTGAGACTGTCTTAGTAAATGGGATAGAAACAGATGTTATAAAAAGATTTCCCGTGAATCTAGGCACAACAAACGAGTATGGTATCGAACTCAACTCTTCTATTAGATCCATCATCAGGGGAATGCGAACAAACCTTAGTGTGAATTTCTTCAAAAGAGAAGAAAAAGGATCATATGAAGATGTGCGATATGATTCAGAAAGTATCAGCTGGTCGGGCACACTTAGTAACAGCTATACACTTCCTTACAAAGTCAGATCACAAATATCTATGCGATACAGAGGTCCAAACAAATCTTCTTTTGGCACTAGCAAAGGGTTTTTATACTCTGATTTGGCTTTAAGCAAGGAGGTTTTAAATGAAAAAGCTACCCTCAATTTACGATTTAACGATTTGTTTAACACAGTCAAATATAGATACACAACAGAAACAGACTTTGTAAACATCGATGGAGAATATCAGAGGAGAAAACCTACTTTTACGCTTACATTTACATACAGATTCAGACAAGAGGAATCTCGTCAAAATCGCAGAAGAGCTGGAAATTATGGTTCAGGAAATGATGATGGAGGTTTTGAGTTTTAACCCTCCGAATTCTTTTTTGCTTCTTTTCTTTCTTTTAACCATTCGAGTAGGTTTCCTGTAAGCCAATAAGGCACTACAAATCCGATGAGGAATATCATCAACCAAAAGCCAATGGTTAGTATGGTTAAAAAGGCAAGAAATCCGAGATATTGATCAAATTCAAACATGAGATTGTTTTGATGATGCAAATGTATTCAGAAAGTATCAGTCATACAACCTTGACAGCATAAATAAGCTTCTGTTTTTATCGTAACTTTGCAGAAAGTTATTAACACATGTCATTCCGAACAGAAAAAGACACCATGGGGTCTGTAAAAGTGCCCGCCAACAAATACTGGGGTGCTCAAACAGAGCGTTCAAGAAACAATTTTAAAATTGGTCCTGTCGCCTCGATGCCATTAGAAATCATCTATGGATTTGCTTATCTCAAAAAAGCAGCGGCTTACACCAATGAATCGCTCGGTACTTTGGATGTTGAGAAAAGAAATTTAATTGCTAAGGTTTGCGACGAGATCCTTGAAGGCAAGCTCGATGATCAGTTTCCATTGGTCATATGGCAGACGGGTTCAGGGACACAAAGTAATATGAACGTAAACGAAGTTATTGCCAATCGTGCACATGTATTACAAGGCAATAAGCTTGGTGAAGGCAATCGGACCTTGCATCCAAATGACGATGTAAACAAGTCACAATCTTCGAATGACACCTTTCCTACAGGAATGCACATTGCCATTTATAAATTGATTGTTGAAAATACCCTTCCAGCGATCAAGCAGCTCAGAGACACTTTCGAAGTTAAATCAAAAGCATTCGATGAGGTAATCAAAATAGGGCGTACGCACATGATGGATGCTACACCTCTGAGTTTGGGTCAAGAATTTTCAGGATATGTTGCGCAATTGAACTACGGGATCAAATCATTAGAAAACACCTTACCTCACTTATCAGAGTTGGCTTTAGGCGGAACCGCTGTAGGAACGGGGATCAACACTCCAAAAGGTTATGCTGAGCGGGTGGCTCAATATATAGCAGAGTTTACGGGACATCCCTTTAAATCTGCTGCCAATAAGTTTGAGGCTCTTGCCGCTCATGATGCCTTGGTTGAAACGCACGGAGCTTTGCGGCAGCTAGCAGTTTCACTTAATAAAATTGTTCACGATATTCGTGTGATGGCAAGTGGGCCACGATCTGGTTTAGGCGAGTTGATTATTCCTGCTAACGAACCAGGAAGTTCTATCATGCCTGGTAAGGTAAATCCCACTCAGTGTGAGGCATTGACCATGGTCTGTGCGCAAGTCATTGGAAATGATGTTGCAGTTGCCTTTGGAGGGGCACAGGGTCATTTTGAGCTCAATGTTTTTAAACCTCTTATGGGTGCCAATGTGCTACAATCTGCCCGTTTATTAGCAGATGCTGCGGTGAGTTTTGATCTACATTGTGCACAAGGCATCGAACCCAACAAAAAAGTTATAGACCAACTGTTAAATGATTCTTTAATGTTGGTAACTGCACTAAATAACAAAATAGGGTATTACAAAGCGGCTGAAATTGCGAACAAAGCCCACAAAGAAGGTACTACTTTGAAAGAGGCAGCAGTGTCTACTGGGTATCTTACTGAAGAAGAATTTGAAGCTTGGGTACGCCCGGAAGATATGATAGGCCTTTAGACGCGCCCTTTTAGCGCATTAAAAGCCCAGCCTATAGCAATAAATCCTGTTCCTACCAAGCTAAACCCAATAGCGTATTCAGGATATTTTAGTACACCTAATAATACGAGAGCAATCCCAATAATAGTCAGTATCAAAGAAGCCCAAGCGAATATGCTATTTTTATTTAACCCCATTTTTCAAATTGTTTTGTGCAAATATCGACTTTTTATAAGGACTGAAAAATCTAGTTACGTAATAGTTCAAATGTTTGACGGCGCATCAACTTGTCATTTGATCTGACAAACTCAGGTAGACAAAAAATTTGTTTGGGTTTTTGATATCGTTCAAAAAAGTTGGAATCATTGATGACTTGAACACACTTATCAGGTATAACTCCCTCAAAAACCACCGCTAAAGATTCGCCTAAATCATCATCAGGCATTCCAAAAACGAGTACAGGACGATTAAAAAGCAAAGTGAGTTTATCTTCAATTTGTTCTGGGTGAAGCTTGATACCTCCTGAATTAATCACATAATCAGATCTGCCCAACCAGACAAAGCCTGTGGGGGATATCAAATCAACCCTATCGTTGGATTTTATAGGATTCTTTGACAGCTTTGGAGCATGAATTACCAAACAACCCTCATCAATGACAAAAGAAACGTTTGGGAGTGCTGTAAAATGTGAGTGACCTAAACTCAAGTTTTTCAATGCAACATGGCTAAAGGTTTCTGTCATTCCATAAGTTTCATAAACCTGTGTTGAACTGCCCTTAACTTCATTTGCCAAACAAACAGAAACAGGGGCGCCTCCTACAAGAAGTTTGTTGATTTTATGTATATCTGTCAAGGAATGTTGTAGCTGGTAAGGGGTGATTGCTGAAAAATCATAAGAATCGACCGCATTAAATGGTGATGCAGATGGAGAAGCAACATCTATCCAAAGCCCTGCCAGCATTGCGCGTATGAGCATCATTTTTCCACCTATATACATTAAGGGCAAGCAAAGTAAAGCGGTTTGTTGGGGTTTTAGATCACAAAAAATGATGGTAGATTGTGCAGAAGCCACCAATTTAGATTTCTGTGCAACAATTTCTTTGGGACGCCCTGTAGATCCCGAGGTTTTTAAAACAATTGTTTCGGAGTCCGAAAACCAATCAATTAAAAAAGAACCCAATTCGTTTTGCAAACGATCCGATGTCTGACACAATTCATCTGCATGAATGAGTAGGTTATTTAAATCATAAGCAACGCCATTTAGGCGAAATTCAGGATGTAGACTAGGATACTCGGGCATCTTGGTTTTTGGATTCAACGACCCCCGTTAATTTAGAACGCCAGGAAGTCCATTGATATTTTTTAGCAAACACATATCCAACAATCAGATACATAACAGGAGGAGCAATTAGGTAAAAAATCAACTCAGGCTCTGCAATATTTTTAAATATAGAATGTGTTTGAAAAGCAGTCCAATCAGAGGTTACCAATAGAGCTACTATCAAATTGTTGGCCGCATGAAATCCGATGGCTAGTTCCAATCCTTCATCCATAAGAGTAAGAATGGCTAAAAAGAAACCTGTAGTTATGTAAACCAAAATCAAAGCCGATCCCATTTTGGCAACCTCAGGGTTTGAGCCATGTAATAGACCAAATAATATTGAAGTGATTATAAGCGGTACCCAACGATTGCGAGCCCAAAGACCAAACCCCTGCATTAAATAACCCCTAAAAAAGAATTCCTCAGCAGTCGTCTGCAAAGGAACCATTAACACCGCAATGATCAACAATATGAAAAAGTCATTTGGATTATAATTCCAAACATATTTTTCAGGATTAAAATAATAATCAATCCCTAGGGTTACAACTGCCAAAATGGCCACCAAGAAAAATGAAAAAAAGACACGTTGCCAATCAAAACGAGGACGAGTGGTCAGAAAGTTTACGAGTTTTTGGTGATGAATCTTTTTTACCACCAATAAAATGGCAAAAAAGGCAACTGCAAAAGGTAAAAGAAGATAAAACAGAGAGGTATTTGGCTCCAAAACGCTTAACATTTCACTTTCATCTAAAGAAGACAAGCCTTCAAGCCCTACTTCACTTATGACAGCAATAACAAATGGAAATTGCGCTATCAAAAGAGCAACAACCACTAAAATAACTCCTAAAACAAATCGCCATGCATCTGTTTTGCCTAAAAAAACTTTTTCTATAAACATTTAATAAAATTTAAAATCCCAATGACGTTTTGGGTTGTAACCCAAAAAACTGCCCTCAAGATACAAAGGACTATCGATATTGTTCGTAAAAAGCTGACCTGTGCCCAATCCTTGAGGTAAGGATGCGTTTTTTTGTGCACACCACTGGGCGATCGCGTTGAGACCCACATTGCTTTCAAGCGCACTGGTTACCCACCAACCTACATCAAACTCTTCTGCCAAAGAAACCCAACGGTCAGTACCTCGCCAACCTCCAATAAGACTTGGTTTAAGAACCAAGTACTGAGGTCGTATATTTTCCAATAAACTCTTCTTTTGTTGATCAGTTGTCCGACCTATCAGCTCTTCGTCTAAAGCAATCGGAATAGGAGAAGACTTACACAAGGCTTCCATATCTTTCCATTGGTCAACAGCGATGGGTTGCTCTATAGAGTGGATATCATATTTAGATAAGCGAGTTAACTTGTACATGGCATCCTCTATGGAAAAAGCTCCATTAGCATCCACGCGAATTTGAAGATTGGAAGCATCGAACCTTTGGCGTAAATCTGAAATCAGCGAACATTCCAAGTCAAAATCCAAAGCACCTATTTTGAGTTTTATGCATTCAAAACCCATAGACAATTTTTCATCTATTTGTTGACGCATAAAATCTGGATCCCCCATCCATACCAAGCCGTTTATATGTATTTGATTTGTAGAATTGGTGAAAAAATTATCAAAAAGAACAAAAGGGTCATTTGATTTTAGACCGCGAAAAGCCATTTCTAAAGCAAATTGAACTGCTGGCATTTTTGAAAATTTAATGTAGAGCTCTTCGAAACCCAAATGAATTTCACGTCCGATTTGAATCATTGCGTCCTCAACTTGAGCAGGGGTTTCTGGACTTAACCCTTCGATGATGCTACATTCCCCAACACCCAACTTTCCTTGGTCTTCAAGAATGATAAACCAGCTGTCTTTGTGGGACAAAGTTCCCCTCGAAGTACCTCCTGGAGTTTTAAAAAAAAGACGATGTTTTCTAAAATGATATTTCATTACGACCCCTTATAAATTGATTAATACACCAACCAGACAGGCGTATAAAAATGTTAAGATTGCTATCTTTTTTAATTCTGGATCCAATTCCATATCTGAATGTCGGTTGAGCACACGCTTTAGATGACCAAAAAGGGGCATTCCCA
>JASFWO010000031.1:0-8148 GCA_050049275.1 Flavobacteriaceae bacterium
TTTCTGGGATGGGGGATTTTACAAGGAGCCGGTGCTGAGGTTTTTTGGGAAGCCCTTGAGCAAAACCCTGCTTTTGACGACCTAAGCGAGGAAGAAATGCAGGGAGTCAATCTGATGATGGAAAACCTCCCGACAATATTGCCGTTAATGGGCTTTGGAATACTGCTTCAGGCGTTTTCTTATTTGTATTACGGAATATCATTGTTGAGAAGCCAAAAAGCTTAACTCGATTGTACAAACGCCACTTCGGGATTAAAAACCTCTCGAACCAATCGCTCTAAAACCAACTCAAAGTCATTGAGATCTGCTTTTGATAGCTCTGTTCTTTTACTGCGCTTTTCTCCTTTTATTCCAAAAGGCATAAACCCATTTGATGGTTTTTTTAGTGAGAAAATCCCTGCTGTGAAAGTGTCGTCGGTTTGTAATTGTTCAGAGAGTAGCATGCTGTAAAACAACACCTGAAACGCTTTGCTGTATTTGGGGTCGTCTGTCAATTCTTGGACGGTGTCACAGAGCAAATCTGAAGGCTCGGTTACACCTGTCTTATAATCTAAAATACGCAGCTGGCCATCTATAAGGTCTACCCTGTCAACAATCCCTTTAAAACATATTGGAAAAGGAATGCCTTGATAGTTTCGGGTAATTTTATTTTGACTTTCTACTGCAATCAAACGAATCGATTTTCCTGATTGAATCAGCTGTTTGTCTGCTTCTAAAAAACGATTTAAATTATGTTTGACCGCTGTAAACAGCAACAAGTTCTTTCCACTACCATGCCCCGTATCTCCAAAATGATATATAAACTTTTCGGACAAGGTGGTCTCAAGTAACGACTGCATAGAGCCCATGGCCTCTTGGTCAAGAAACTTGCCCACATATGGTTTATACAAGGCCTCTAAACATCCGTGAGCAACCGTCCCTAAGGTGTTGGCGGCAATAGATTCTTCAACCTCTTCGACCTCGTTTATTTGCAGTAAATATTGGTCATAAAATTGTATGGGGTCATTGATATAGCTCCCCAATGCGGTTGGAGAGAAACCCTTTTGTGCTAGTTCTTTGAGTCTTTCAATCGCTCCTGTGGTTTTTGGAATTGTTTCGGGCTTCGGTTTGGGTAATTGAGTATTTTGCTGTTGAGTGAAAAAGCGCATCTGGTGTTTGGGGGGTAAATGAAATTTCCACTGGCGTACGAAGCGGCTCATCTCTCCTCCCCCTAACACATCGCCGTTGGTGGTATACAATATGTAAACTCGCTTGGCGCGGTACATCAGTCTAAAGAAATGGTATGCGTAAATCGCTTCTTTTTCGTCTCTGGTTGGTATCTCAAATTTTTTCTTCACGTCGTAAGGCATCCAGGAATCATCTATAGCCAACGACGGAAGCGTGCCTTCACTCGCTTGGGTCAATATCACTGTATCAAAATCAAGCAGTCGGGTTTCTAGCATCCCCATGATTTGGAGTCCTTCAAGGGGGGTTCCTTCGTATGATAGTTTTTGAGCTGTTATCTGTGTTTTATAAAGGGTTCTGAGGGTTCTGAGGTCTGTAACAAAAGGATGTGATATAAGTTGTTGCTCCAATTGATTAAACAAAGTGTAATAACGATAGAGGACCTCTTGTTGATCTGGAGCATATTGCTCGACTGTGGGTCGAAGTTTATCTACAAAATTCTGCAAAGAAGAAACCGCATCTAAGGGAGTCTTCCAGGGGGTAATAACAAGCCCTAGGTGATTTGCTATCGGGTGGCGCTGAGTGAGCTCTTTGAAAGAGATGTAACTTTGGTTTCTTCTAGCAAGATCTTCAATAATTAGCGTTGGTTTGTCTAGTTTGTGAAATGCTCCGTAGTGTCCCAATATAGGATGGGAAAAAAGAGGCTCGATTTGTTTGTAATAGAACCCTTTGGTGTTTGATTGACCAAGCTGTAAGTCAAAAAGTGCGTCAAAAAGCATAGAAAGAGACTGCCCCTTTAAGGGTTGTCCCATGGTTACATTTAGGCGGTCGATGCTTTTTGGTAGGGCATGAAGCACTGCGTCTAGCATCGATTCGTCGGGAAGCACCACGGCCACACGTTCCCAGTCGGGTTGTTCATCCGAAAGCTCTTTAAGGATTGTCCCCACTTGTTTAGCCTGACCTAAAACACCCGCGGTTTCGATAACCTCTATCTGCTTGGGTTGTGAAAAAGAATCATGAACCCCTAAGAGCTTGTGTTGTTGAAAAAAAGGCCATTTCCGTTTGTATCCTGCAATAAAATGAGTCGATCTATGAGTAGCGTCTTCTAGAAAGAACCGATCGATGTCCCAAAAAACGGTGGCGCGTTGTTGAGCTAAAACCGATTGAAACAAAGTAGATTCACTAACGCTCAGTGCATTAAAACCACACAACACAAAATGTGTTTTGGGGTGCGCTTCGAGATAGGCTTCAAGGTTGGCAACCGCCTCTCTATAAACCATCCCTGATGTTCCAAGGCTCTGTGATCCAAGTAAGTGAGTAAACGCATCGTATATTTTAGGTAAATCGTCCCAAAAAGACAAGTAGTTTTGAATGATTAAAGAGGCTTCGTTTGCCCAAGATTTAAGCTCGTGAAGACCTTTGAGGTAGCTGAAAATTTCTTTTCTTTCTACTTGATTTCGGTCTATGGCATCTAAATCGTTTAAAAGCGTCTCCCCCCAATCTAAAAAGGCAGAAAATGCATCTTTTTTGTCTTCGGGCACTACATCGCAATAGCTTTGATAGAGAATAAACATAAGTTCCATTTTAGAAGGAACTTCAGTACCTGAAACCTCGCTAACAAAACTGTCAATGTCAAAGATTTGTGGCCCAATACTTGGCTTTGATAAGGTTTTAGATATGGTTTGATTTAGATAAAGGGTGGCTCTGCGGTTTGGTACCACAAAACAAAGCTCATCAAGACGATAACTCGAAACAGCTTTGACAATTTGCTCTAAAAAACTTATTGCCATAAAGATTAAAAATAAAAAAAACGCGATGAATACACCGCGTTTTTTTCTGTTTGGTTAGTGTGTGTCTTTAGTCGACAACTTTGAACTCCACACGACGGTTTTCAGCTCTTCCCGCCTTGGTGTTATTCTTAGCCGCAGGCTTTGATTCCCCATGACCTACTGTACTCAATCTAGAGGCATCGATTCCGGCAGCTACTAAGTAAGCTTTCACTGATTCTGCACGACGCTCTGAAAGAGGGTTGTTATAGCTTTCTGGACCTGTGCTGTCTGCGTGTCCTTCAATACTGATATTTGCATCAGAATTGGAGTCGATAATTTTGTACGCATCTGCTAGGTCAGATTCATCAGATTCGTCTAGATCTGAATTTTCAGTGTCAAACTTAACTGATAGATCTGCCAATCCAGATAGTGGATATTGAGGACAACCGTTGTTTGAAGCTACTCCTACAACATCTGGGCAGTCATCATCTTTGTCGGCAACTCCGTCGCCGTCTGTGTCAGGCCAAGGACATCCGTTGTTTGCCTTTGGGCCAGCCACTTGAGGGCAGTCATCATCTTTGTCCGCAATGCCATCTCCATCTGCGTCTGGGCATCCGCCAAGAGCCGCTGGTCCAGCGGCATTAGGACATGCATCGTCTTTGTCGGCAATGCCATCATTGTCTCCGTCAGGACAACCGTTCAAAGCTGCAATACCTGGCGCATTAGGACATGCATCGTCTCCATTTCTGATGCCGTCGCCGTCATCGTCAGGACATCCGTCCAACAAAGGAGAACCTGGTGTGTTTGGACATGCATCAACACTGTCTTTTACACCATCTTCGTCGGCATCACCATCACCAAAAGAGAAAGAAATACCAAGTGTAAACTGATCTACATAGTCCCCTGCAATTTCATTGATGTCGAACATATCGTTCAAATCTCTAGAAAACGCCTTTCTTTTGGCTTGAAGTGACAAAGCAAAACTGTCATTAAACCAATATGAAAGCCCTACACCAAAGTTTGAAGTAGGATAAGAGTCGTTATCGATAGAGGTAATTCCTACACCCCCTAAAAGAACGGGTTCAAACTTTCCAAGATCGACCAAAGAGCTGGCTGACAAAGCAACGCCTGCGTCAACACTGTAATACAGATCGTCATCACCCGTAACACGTGCTACTTGGTTTAAAGACCCTGCTAAGCTTAAAGATATTCCTTTGGATAGATAATGAGATACTTCAAGGTATGACAAGTATGGCGCTACGTTGAGATCATTCTCAAACGCCACTCCGTCATTTCCAACCTGGTATTCAAAACCTAGTCGTTCGTAAAAGTCAACTGCGTTGGTTCCCAATGTAACTTTCCATGGGTTTTCTGCAGATTGTGCAATAGCTGTTACAGTAAAAAATACTGCAAATGAGGCAAGTAAATGTTTTATTTTCATTTTGAAAGATTAAGATTTCGTACAAATTTAATAAATCCGTTTCAATTTTAACATATCTCTCAAATAAACGACATAAAGCCTTTCTATTTTATATCCCATTTTTTCGAAACAAGCCGCATATGTTTTTAGCTGTTCTTCGTGTGATTTTTGTGGGTTTCCTGTTTTATAGTCTAAAATAGAAACCCTGCCGTTTGGCAAAATAACAACGCTGTCTGGTCTTAATTGTTCTCCGTTTGGCCCAAACAATGTGCGTTCACGAAATTTTCGTGCGCCAATCTTGAAAAAATCACTAAGCTCATCGAGATGTACGATTGCCTGCATTTTCTTTCTTAAAACATCCGCCTCTTGATGTCCTATTTTCCCCTGACTTAACGCTCGCTGGACGGCTACTTCCAAGTCGGCAGGCACATATACCTCTGCCATCAAATCATGAAAAAGATTGCCGTAGTTAATCGCATCTTGTTGGGGTTGATCCCAAATGAGTTTTCGGTTATTGAATAATGCCGCCGGGGTTGAATTACTAATCCATTGATTCTTTCTTGTTTGGATTGTCAAGCCTGAAGCAGGGCTTGGTGGACTTGTGGGTTTTCCAAAACCAAAACATGTATCGCTTATCTGTTCGGGGTTTTGTTCTTTTACAAAAGCGGTTAATAGGCCTGCGTAAGATCCTGTTGTGTTATCAGACTCGTGGGTCACAAGGTGCAGCTCGCGCTCTGGTCGTGTCATGCCAACATACAATACGTTTAGGGCGTCCAGCATTTGTTCTTCATGATGTCTGCGGAATAGGGCCTCCCCAAAAGGTCCGGTGTTTTGAAGCTGAGTATTGACCCTTACAAACATGTTTTGAAAGCCCGCATAAAGGTTTGGGTCAACAGGAAACCAAGACTCAGAGGGGCGAGTGTCAAAAATCGGTGTGTCTGCAAACGGAATAATAACCACAGGAAAGGCCAAGCCTTTTGCTTTATGAATTGTCATTACACGTACTGCTTCTAGGTTTTCAGAGGCTGAAACCGCTCTTTGCTCTCGTACCTCTTCCCAATAATCCAAAAACATAGCATCGCTCATTGGCTTTTGAGCATTTTGCTGCAAAACTTCTTCCAAAAAACCTGATAAAAAGGCCGAAACTTCTTGAGTCAAACCAAAGGCCTCAATGGCATACTCAAGAGCGCCGTAAATATCTTTCTGGCAAAATAGTTCAAATGAAAATTTGTGTTCTGATGAACATATAGCTTCAAACATTGATCTAATATCTCCACTTAAATGGGAAGAGAACCAAACATATTCATCTTGGTCGTCTGGCATAAAATAGGTTAATATCTTCCTTCGAGCTGCTTTGTTTTCACGATCTGCACGAAGACGGATCATTGAGAGAAGAATGCCTACTTCTGGGCTTTGATCGATGAGCAAGGTTTCTGCTGAAACTACGGGAATCAAATGCTGGTTTAGAAAAGTCGTTGCCTCGACTCCGTGTTTTCGTTTACGCACCAAAACACAAATATCGCTAAGGGCGTAGCCTCTAGAAATGGCGTCTTTAACCCTTGCTAGTGTGGCCTCTAAATAATGAGGGGCTCTGATGTCAACACGGTCCCCCTGAACAAAGGATATGGTTGTCCAGCCGCCTGGGCGATTGAGCTTTATTTGTTCAGCCCCTTTTTTATAAAGGTCTTGGTGTTCCGCATTTATTAACTGTTTGGCTACAAATTGGAAAAAGGAATTGTTGACCTCAACGATATTGTCGAGGCTTCTGTAATTCTTGGGCAAGCGTATGCTTACGGGTTCGATCCCCTGAAAGGGGCTGGCACCATTAGAAAGTGCGATAAACTGCTCGGGGAGACCACCCCTCCAACGATAAATGGCTTGTTTGGCGTCGCCAACAAGCATGAGCTTCCCTTGTTCGCTCGAAAGCGCATGGTCTGCCAAAGAGGATAAATTGCCCCACTGCAAGGCTGAAGTGTCTTGAAACTCATCTATGTAATAATGTTGGTAACGAACCCCTAATCGTTCATAAATGAAAGGGGTTGGGATTCCGTGAATTGTTTTCGCTATAATGGCATTGAGACCACTTAACAACAAAGTGTTTTGTTCTGTCTGAAGCTCTTCAAGGCATTGTTGGATCGCATTGAGTACAGACAGTGGCGCGAGTTGTGCCAAAAAAGCTTCTGTTTGATAAATCGTAGGTAGGAGTAATGTTGTGTTTTCAAGCCAAGCCTCCAAGTCTGGTTGCAAGTTCTCAATCGCTTTATGTTCTTCTGTGGGGGCTGTTTTTTTTAATAAAGACCCACTCTGAATTTGATTTGTCAACCTTTTTCCGGGCAAACCCTCCCATTTGCCGTTAAGCGTGTTGTCTATTTTTTTTGGCAGTTCTCCAAAAGAAAAAGATGTGGGATGTATCCCTGTACGGTTGAGTTTTGCTTGTAGCTGTTCAGTATGAACTATTATTTGCTTTAGCGCCTCATTTTTTCTGTTTGTAAGCTGTTGTTCCAATAAGATAAAATCATCCCAGTTCTTTAAAGCAAGCTCTTTTAGGGGCTTGTGGTGGTTTTCGTTGTGAATGAGTGCTGCTATTTTGTTTAAGTCGTAAGCCACATCCCAAGATTTATCTTGAGCTGCTTTTTCTGTTACAAACCTCAACAACACTTGTGTCAACTGTTCATCTGAACCGGCTTTTTCAATTAACAAATCGACTGCTTGGCTTAAAAATCTTTTTGTGTCAAGGGTTAGCTCAAACCCCGACAAGAGCCCAAGGTCTCTTGAAAAAGTGCGTACTACATGATGGGTCAGGCTGTCTATGGTGCTTATGGAAAAGTGAGAGTAGTGCTGAAGCAAATGAGCCAGCATGTTATAGGATCGTTGTTGCAGTTGATGGTGATCCACTCCAAGTGTTTTGGCTAGTTCTACAAAAAGAGGCGAGGGTTTGGTGAGGATGTTGTCATCTGAAAACTGCGCTAAAACCTCCAACAGCCTCGTCTTCATTTCTTGGACTGCTTTGTTGGTAAACGTGATTGCCAAAGCTGACTGGTAGTTGCTAGGGTCTGAAGAGGAAAGTGCGTTGGTAAGAAACTCCTTTACCAACGTATATGTTTTTCCTGAGCCCGCGGAGGCATCATAAATTTTAAAACGTGTTTGGTCGCTCATGTAAAAACAGCTGTGATATGCGTACGCAGAATTGTTTAATATTACATAAATTTGTGCTTCATTACAAACAAAAAAATTATGTCTTTCGAACTCCCAGCTTTGCCTTACGCCTATGACGCCTTAGAGCCTCATATCGATGCGCGTACTATGGAAATTCACCATTCTAAACACCATGCTGGTTACACAGCTAAATTAAATGCAGCCATCTCAGGGACAAGCCTAGAGAACAGCAGCATTGAAGATGTTCTTTCTCAACTAGACATGAACAATGCTGCACTTCGCAATAATGGCGGAGGCTATTATAACCATTGTCTTTTTTGGGAAGTAATGGGCTCTGGCAACAATGAGGTCAGTGGAGCGCTTGCTCAAGCGATAGACGCTTCGTTTGGCTCGTTCGATGCTTTTAAAGAAGCTTTCGGTCAAGCGGCGGCAACGCAATTTGGCTCTGGATGGGCGTGGTTGTGTGTACATGAAGGAGGGCGCTTAGAAGTATGTGCTACTGCCAATCAAGACAATCCACTCATGCCCGGTATCGGGTGTGGAGGCACACCTATTTTGGCATTGGATGTTTGGGAACACGCATACTACCTTAACTACCAAAACCGAAGACCTGATTATATACAAGCTTTTTTTAGTGTC